>JANOEM010000117.1:0-1715 GCA_031413195.1 Actinomycetes bacterium | reverse complement strand
GTCCACTCCCAGCCGGCTGGAGCGGCCCATGCAGTCGAAGCATCCTCGGCCAGGCCGTCTCCGGCGTTCGTCGTCGGGTTGGTCATCACCGGCGGTGCTGCGGTCGCGGGCGGAGCGGTCACCGGAGGAGCAGTCACTGGGGGAGCAGTCACTGGGGGAGCGGTGGCCGGAGGCGCCGTGGTAGCCGGAGCCGCGGTGTCGATCGGGAGAGGCGTGTTCGGCGTGGATTCCACCGGAACGCTGCCGGGGGTGTCCGTGGTGCCACCGCCGACGTCGACACAGTCGTCGGCGCCGAGTGAATCGGCGAGATCGTTGCTGTCCGCTGCGAGGTTGGTCAGATCGTCCGACGCAGCCGCGATGGCATCTTGATCCTCGTTGTCTACGGCATCGCGCAAGTCTTCCGTCGCCTTGATCTGATCGTCGAGGTTGTCGACGAAGTCGCCGAAGTCGCGATCCAGGTCGGCCGGCGGCTGCAGCTTCTGGAGATCGTCGGAGCTCGTCTGCATGACTTCGAGGACGTCGTCGAAGAAGTTGCGATCTCCTGAATCGATCCGGCGGATCGCGCGGTCCGCGTCTTTGCAGATCGAGTTGAGTTCGTCGACGAAGTCCTCTTCGGACAGCGTCTTGGAACCGCTGCCCCCCGCACGCGGTGAGCAACAACGCAATAACGGCCAAGGAACCGGTGGCTCGTCCGATCTGCTTCATCATCAGTCTCCCTCGACGTCGTTGCTCCGACCGTCCGCCAGGGCAACCAGGCACAGCATATGAAACTTTCCAGAGGCAATCGCGCCTCTCGGAGATCATGACGGCAAGATCTGTCACGACGAGTCGCGCAACAGCCCTTCTGTAGGCTCATGGGCAATGGCCACTCAGTCGCTCTACCGCCGCTACCGACCCCGCCGATTCAGCGAGATCCGCGGTCAGGAACACGTCGTGCGGGCCTTGCGCAACGCCATCATCAACGAGCGCGAAGGACAGGGATACCTGTTCAGCGGCCCGCGTGGCACTGGCAAGACCACTTCGGCCCGGGTTCTCGCGAAGGTGCTCAACTGCACCAACGCAATCGACGGTGAGCCGTGCTGCGAGTGCGAATCGTGCCTCGCCGTCGAAGCCGGCACGAGCTTCGACGTCCACGAACTCGATGCGGCCAGCAACAACGGCGTCGAGGCGATGCGAGACTTGATCGAAAAGGCAGCGCTGGGAACTCCTGGCCGCCACAAGGTGTACATCCTCGACGAGGTCCACATGCTGTCGAAGGGCGCCGAGGCAGCGCTGCTCAAGACGCTCGAAGAGCCGCCGCCTCATGTCGTTTTCGTGCTGGCGACCACCGATCCGCAAAAGGTCAGCGCGACTATTCGCTCGCGGGTGCAGCACCTCGAGTTCCACCTGTTGCCGATGGATGAGTTGGAAGCACACGTGCGGTGGGTCGCAAGCGATGCCGGGCTGACTATCTCCGACGATGCATTCCAGTCGGTACTGGCCCAAGGTGGGGGGTCTGCCCGCGACACCCTCTCAGCGCTCGAACTAGTCGCTGCATCGGGCGGTGAGGCGCCGGACACGATGTCCTACGACGAGTTCATCGAAGCGTTCGTCGCGGCTGACCCGGGCATGGCGCTGTCTGCTCTCGCCCACGCCGTCCAGCACGGGCGTGACCCACGGGTGCTCGCGCAAGACATCATCCGCCATCTGCGCGACTGCTTCTTGTCGTTGATGGC
>JANOEM010000116.1:0-3102 GCA_031413195.1 Actinomycetes bacterium | reverse complement strand
GTTGCCGGATGGACGGGCCGCTCTCGTGGCAGATCAGGCCCAACGAATGGGCGCAGCGGCCATCGTTCGGGCGATGGAGACTCTCGGCACGATGCTGGTCGAGATGCGCCACGCGCCTGATCCGAGACTGCTGCTGGACATTGCGTTGGTCCAGCTCACAAGCGAAACCAGCGGCAACGATCTCACCGCGATCATGGCTCGTCTCGAACGAGTGGAGAAGGCTCTCGCCGGGGGTGTGCCGGTGACATCTTCTGCACCGGCTCCACGCCCGGTGCCCGTCAACCCCGCCACCGGTCGAGCAGCTCTCGGCGGTCGGGCGCGACGCGACGAACCCGCTGCTGTCGCTGACACACCAACACCGGCCCAGCCCCCTTCGGCCCAGCCCCCGGCACCGGCACCGGCGCCGGTTCGGCCAACTGCCCCAGCAGCGGGGCCAGCAGCGGATGACACTACCGAGGCGCCGGCGTCAGTTGGAGACACTGCTGCGCGCGTCGCGTCGTCGTGGCAATCCGAGATCCTGCCGACCATGAAGCCGATGGCCCGCGCTCTGTTCTCGGCCGGACGCTTCATCGGCGAGCGCGGTGGAGCGCTCACCTTCGGTCTCCCCAATGAGACCCATCGATCGCGCTGCGAGCAGCACCGAGGCGAGGTCGAAGCGGCGATCACGCACGTCACCGGGCGCAAGGCCACGGTGGCCCTGGTCGTCGAGGCAACTTCCGGGCAGGACGAGCATGTCGCTCCTGTCGTCCCGTTGCGGTCTACGGCACACAACACGTCCGCAAGATCGTCGACCCAGGTCACATCCCTGCATGCCGACGAAGACGCCGACATCGATGTCGACGACCTCATCGATGCGCCGCCGGGGTCCGTCAAGACCGCCGAGGATCGACTGAGTGATGCTTTCCCCGGCTCGGTGTTCGTCGACGATCGCAACTGAGACGACTGCAACTGAGATGGCATCTACATACACCCAGCCGGTCCAAGCACTGATCGACGAGCTCGGCAGGCTTCCGGGAATCGGGCCGAAGTCGGCTCAGCGGATTGCCTTTCACCTTCTCAAAGCGCCTGGTGACGATGTGGCACGGTTGGCTCACGCGATCACCGATGCGAAGGCGCGGGTGCGCTTCTGTAACCGCTGCTTCAACTTCGCAGAGGGTGATCTGTGCCCGATCTGCCTCGACGATCGTCGCACCGGTCAGATCTTGTGCGTGGTCGAGGAGTCCCGTGACATCGTTGCGCTGGAACGCACAGGAGAGTTCCACGGGCGATACCACGTGTTGCTCGGAGCGATGAGCCCGCTCGAAGGCATCGGTCCGGAACAGCTCAAGATGAAGGAACTGTTCGCGCGGATCGTCGTCGAGGGGGTCGAAGAGGTCATCCTGTGCACGAATCCGAACACCGAGGGCGAAGTGACGGCGCTATACATCGCCCGGATGATGAAGGCCTTCGAGATCAAGGTCACCCGTATCGCCAGCGGATTGCCCGTCGGAGGAGACCTCGAATACGCCGACGAATTGACGCTCGGTCGGGCGCTGGCCGGCCGACGCGAACTCACGACCTGATCCCGCGTTCGAAGGTCCGCCCGAAAGACCGACTCGAAAAATGCTGAGGTACCACCCCTGGAGCCGGTAGCGGGCGGACGGGCCAGCTTCACAGGTGGTACCTCAGTTCATTGACCACTGGTGAGGGAGGAGCCCTTCCCAGTGGCGATCAGTTGTTGCAGTTACATTACAAAGATGACGGTCTGATGTCAACCATTTTCGACATCAAATTGAAATATTTCATCGATGTGATTTGTGAGCCGCCCTCAGGCCGCTCATAGCGGGTGTGCACGCCAAGGTGGCGCAAGATCAACTCGGACACTCGACAATCGCCGTCACCCTCGACACACCCTCACCCTTCTCGTAAGCGGTGTGAGAGGTTCCTTGACGACAGGCGCCGACACGATCGCGGGCCTGTACGAGGCATGATCGAGCGTCCCCGTTCATCGCCCGTGGAGAGCACGCGGGCGAATCCGTTGCGGGCGGACTATGCGATCATTACCGCTATGAGTGATGGCGAGCGCGGCAGGTATGCCCTGGCATAATCGAATCGACCCGCCCATCGCCGACATCGCCGACCTCACTGATCGCTACGTCACCTATCTTCGTTCGGTCGGTCGCAACCCCTCTGCTGGGCCGATGATGGGCTCGACGCTCCTCGGCGCCGGGTTCGAGTTGGTGGGCCGCGACGCCGTGTACCCGATGCCACCGCCCGGACGGGGCGTGCGGCCTCCTGCGTGGGCCGCACGAGAGGCCATGGTCGATGCCGGTATCGCCACCGCAGAGGACGTCGCACGGTGGGATCGGGCGCTCACCGTCCACCTTGACAACGCGGTGAATTTCTTCGTCGCAAGTCATCTCATCATCGGCAGAACGCCGCTGCGCTGACCAGAGCGACGATCTCATCCGACATCCCCGAGATCTGGAACTCCGACCGCTTTTCTCCCAGGCCAAACCGCCGACGCACATGCCGATGGTCGCCGAGATCGCCGGCCAGGCGCTGATGTCAGTGATCAAGCCGTGCTTGCGCCGCGGTCCGGCGCGTTCGGCGCGGTCGGGCGGGTTCGGGCTGATTCGTATCGCGGACGAGTCGATGTGCCCTTCCTCGCAGCGGGCAGGTCGCGCTCAGGCGACTCTGGTGCGGGGTGGTCCGTTGGTCATGATTCGTCCGTCGGGGAGGGTGACGGTGACTGTCCGGTCGGCGGTGAGGGTGATCTGCCAGCGGTGGTCGTGGATCTTGTGGTGGTGCAGGACGCAGAGCGGGATCAGATTCGCAAGATCGGTGAACCCGCCGTGTTCCCACCAGGTCACGTGGTGGATGACACACCGGTTGAAGTGGGTGCCACAACCCGGAATCGCGCACGTCGGATAGAGAGCCCGCAAAGCGCGTCGTTGGGCCCGGTTCGCGAGACGCGTGCTACGGCCGAGGTCGAGTTGGCCGGGAGCATGCAGGACGATCCCGTTTTCAGGCTTAATAATCCATTTCAAATTATAAAAATCAAATACTCCTGATTTTTTTTGCTCGTTTAAAATGACCTGAAGTCCGTCAACAATGTAATTG
>JANOEM010000115.1:0-4138 GCA_031413195.1 Actinomycetes bacterium | reverse complement strand
GAGGTGGAGGGGGCAAACGCGTTCGTCGGGATGATCGAGCACTTCGCCGATCTCGTCAACGGCAACACGACGCCGATCTTCGGACAAACCGAAAGCGTTCGGCTTGCGACTGTGATCGATTCGCTGCACGCGGCGTCGAGGTAGCCGGCGCGGTCGGCGTCACAGCGCCAAAGGTCCGGCGCTACCCGGCAGTGCTGCGACGATTACGAACCCACACCAACGCTGTGCCTGCGATCAGCAGCAACACCGCAACGGACACTTGGATGCCGCTGCCACCACCAGTTTCGGGTAGCACCGTGTTTGGTGGAAGTACTGCTCCTCCACGAATTGTGGTTGTCGGATCGGCTGGAGATGTGGGAGCAACGGTGGTGGTGGGAGCAACGGTGGTTGTGGGGGCGACCGTGGTTACGGGAGAGGCCGTGGTCGTCTGGACGACCGTTGTGGTTGCCTGGAGTACCGATGTTGATGTCTGGACGACTGTCGTGGTTGGCTGGAGCACGGTGGTTGTTGTCTGCAGGACTGTCGTGGCAACCGCGCACGCGACAGTTACTGATGTCTCCAGAATCCGCTGCGGTTGCGCGTCAATCAGGTCGTCTCCTTGGACCCAGTCGACGATGACCGCGTAGACCCCGTCCGCAAATGGAAACAGATAGTTGTTTTCATCGAGGAGTGTGTTGCCCTGGCCATCAACCATCGCTGTGCCGCCGATCGTGAGGTTGAAGCTGTCGGAATTGTCGCCACCGATGTTCACCCTGATGAAACCGGCGGTTCCCTGGCACTCCGACATTGCCGAGGCTGTCCCCGCGGCAGCGGCCTCCGCGGCATTGAAGCCGATGGCCATAAAGAAGCCTGCGAACAGCAATCCAATCAACCGAGAGAAACTCCTCGATCGATCGACGATTTGGTTCGAACCGCCCATCCCGCGAACTCCCCCTCTGAGCAATCGGCCATCGTTGGCCGAATCGGATCGTACATCACAAATGTTGGGGGTAGTGCCGGCGCGCGGCCGGCCGACCTGACTGGCGTCAGACCACCGGATTGATGTGCTCGATCACGGCCGCGTGGAGCACGCCGTTCGAACTGATTGCGGAGTCGCTTTCGTACGTGCGCACACCATGTCGATCGGTGAAGGTGCCTCCCGCTTCCTCGACGATGATCTGCGGGGCTGCGAGATCGTACGGCTGCAGACCGATCGCGTCGACGGCGATCTCGACTGCACCCTCGGCGACGAGCATGTGCTGCCAGAAGTCTCCGTAACCGCGAGCGCGGTACGACGCCTGCTGCAGCGCAACCAACCGAGGGGTGAGGTGCAAGAGGTCCCACCCCAGGCTGAACGTGACCGAGACCTGAGCATCGCTCAACTGATTGATCGTCGACACCCGCATCGGTCGGCCATTGACGAATGCGCCTGACCCGAGCCCTGCCCACCAGCGGCGATGCATCGCGGGCGCGGAGACGACGCCCATCACCGGACCCTGATCGCGATGCGTGAGCGCAACGAGGGTGGCCCATACGGGAACTCCGCGGACGAAGTTGCTGGTGCCGTCGACCGGGTCGACGATCCAGCGCCAGGGGCTGGAGACGTCACCCGAGACGCCGGCCTCCTCGCCGAAGAATCCATGGTTCGGGAATCGACTGTGCACTGCATCGCGCAGCGCCGATTCGGCGTCATGGTCGGCGATGGTGACCTCGCTGCGGTCGGGCTTGCGGTCGACGACGAATTCGCGCTTCTCATAGATCGGCAGCGTGATCGCATCCGCGATGTCGGCCAGTTCGAGCCCGAACGCGAGCTCGGCGTCGAGGTCGAACGAGCTCACCCGGTCGGGTCTTTTGCGGGCAGGTTGCGAATCGTCGTAATCAGGCCTGCGGCGTCGAGGCCGAGCTGGGCGAGGATCTGCTCCGGCTTGCCCTGCGGAATGAACCGCGTGGGGATGCCGAGCACTTCGACCCGGACCTCGCTCTGAATCGCGTGTACCTGGTCGGCGATCGACATGCCTATGCCACCCTCACGAATCCCGTCCTCGATCGTCACGACTGCCCGGTGCGCTGCCGCGTCGGCGATCATCGCCGGATCCAGAGGCGCGCAGCTACGCACGTCCCAGACCGTGACCGAAACACCCTCGCCGGCAAGGACTTCGGCGGCCTTCTCAGCTGCGGCAGCCATCCGGCCCACTGCGAGGATGCAGACGTCTCCCTGACCGGACCGGACTTGCCTCGCCTGCAGCCCGGAACCGACCTCGTGTTCACCGACTTGGCGCGCTGCGCCCCGCGGATAGCGGATCATCACGGGTCCGGTGTCCGCGAGCGACATCGCGTCGTGCAACATCATCTGCAACTCCTGCGCGCTGGACGGGGCCAGAACCCGCATGCCGGGAACCTTGGAGAGCAATGCCATGTCGTACATGCCATGGTGGCTCGCCCCATCGTCGCCGGTGATCCCGGCCCGGTCGAGGCAGAACACCACCGGGAGCCGGTGCAGCGCGACGTCGTAGACAACCTGGTCCCACGCTCGCGACAGAAATGTCGAGTAGAGCGCGACGACCGGGCGAAGACCGCCCATCGCCATACCGGCCGCGCCGGTCACCGCATGCTGCTCGGCGATGCCGACGTCGAAGAATCGATCCGGGAATCGGGCCTCGAAGGGGATCAGCCCGGTCGGTCCTGGCATCGCGGCCGTGATCGCGACGATTCGCTTGTCGGCCTCGGCCTCTTTCACGATGGCATCGGCAAACGCCTGGGTGTACCCGGTCGGCACGGCTTTTGGGGGGCCGATCGCAGGGTCGAACACCGGCGTGTCGTGGAGATGCTTTTCATCGTCGTCTTCTGCCGGTGAGTAACCGCGGCCTTTCTGAGTGACAACGTGGACACAGATCGGGCCTTCGGCAGAAAGCGCCTCCGCGTTTCGCAACGCGTGTTCGAGCTCTTCGATGTTGTGACCGTCGACCGGGCCGACATATCGAACGCCGAGGGCTTCGAAGAACGACGGAGGTTGCAGGAACTCACGCACGGCGGCCTTGAAAGCCTCCATCCCGCGTTCGGCCTGGGTCCCGACCACCGGGAGTTCGCGGAGGAAACGTTCGATCTTGCGCTGCCGGCGGACGTAGATCGGGTTCAGCCGGATGTTGGTCAGGCCGTGCGCCAGCCGATCAGTGAAGCGATCGGTCAAGGTGTGGTTTTCGGGGTAACCCGCCATCGAAGGGTGGTCGAGCGAAGCCAATGGCACGACGGGTGCATGAGCGGTCAGGTTGGAGATCGTCGGCGCGTAGCTGCGGCCATTGTCATTGAGGACCACGATCACCCGTTGCTTGCTGTGTCCCAGGTTGTTGAGCGCCTCGTACGCCATGCCACCTGTCATCGAACCGTCGCCGATCACCGCGACGATATGTCGGCGGTCGCCGTCGGTACCCGCGTCGCGCGCGACCGCCATTCCATACGCATACGACAGGATCGTGCTGGCGTGACTGTTCTCGACAAAATCGTGTGGGCTCTCCTCTCGGCTCGGGTACCCGGAAAGCCCGTTCGCCTGGCGAAGGTTTTCGAAGCCGACTCGTCGACCAGTGACGATCTTGTGGATGTACGCCTGATGGCCGGTGTCCCACAAGATCGCATCCCGAGGGGAATCGAAAACCCTGTGCAGCGCCAGAGTCAACTCGACAGCGCCGAGGTTCGAACCAAGGTGGCCTCCGGTGTCGGCGACCGCCAAGACGACGAAGTCCCTGATCTCGCCCGCCAGTTCGTCCAGTTCGGGATACGAGAGGCTGCGGAGATCGGAAGGTTGACGGATGGACTCGAGAACCATGACGGATCCCACGATACCCGTCGCGTCGATATCGGCGCGTCAAAGGCCTTCTACCTCGGCGTGACCTCGCTGTAACCTCACCGTCATCTCTTCGCACGCCGACCTGCTTCGCGGCGACTTCGTGGAACCGCTCGAAGAAGTGGTTGTTCGTTCGTCGGGTCCCCGTTTGTATCTGCGCGCCCTGGCTGTGGTCGGTGCGCTCGCGATCTACACGGTCTACCGGGTACTACTCGTGGGCCCATCAGGTGATGACGCTCGGTCTCGTGGTCGCGGTGCTCCTGCGCGCGCCGTGGCGTGACGCAAAGCGGTGGGTCGGAGCGCTCTTGCTCCAGTTGCCCA
>JANOEM010000114.1:0-4800 GCA_031413195.1 Actinomycetes bacterium | reverse complement strand
GTCACCTGCGAAGGCGTCACGCTTGCGTTCCTCGGAGCCCTCTCGGGCGACAACGGCGCACTCGGAACGAACATGATCAACGGTGCCTCGATCGCGATTGACGACTTCAACGCCGCCAACCCCGACTGCCAGGTCAAGTTCGACACCGCATACGACTCCCAGGGCGATCCGGCCCAGGCAACCCCGTTGGCGACCACCATCGCCAACGATGCTTCGATCATCGGCCTCATCGGCCCAGGCTTCTCGGGTGAGACCAAGGCGACCATGCCGACGTTCGAAACCGCGAACCTGCCAATGATCACCCCAGGCGCAACCAACGCGTTGCTCTCGACCAATGGTTGGAAGATGTTCCACCGGATCCTCGCCAACGACGACAAGCAGGCTCCCGGAGTCGTGCAGTTGATCACCGGCACCATCGGTGGCGCAAAGGTCGGCGTCATCGATGACGCATCCGACTACGGCAAGGGCTTGGCCGACGCAGTCCGCTCCGGCCTCGGCGACCTCAACATCGCCAACGCCACCATCGATCCGAAGGCCGCCGACTACTCGGCCGCCGTCACGGCGATGAAGGATGCCGACGTCGACACTGTCTTCTACTCCGGCTATTACGCCGAAGCCGCCAAGATGGTGCAGCAGTTGCGAGATGCCGGCGTGGAAGCGACCTTCGTTTCCGGCGACGGCGCGCTCGACATCGGTTTCGTCGACAATGCCGGCGAAGCCGCCGAGGGAGCATTCCTCACCGCGACCGGCGCCCCGCCGGACGTCAACCCGGAGTTCGCCGAGAAGTTCATGGCCAAGTTCGGTACAGCGCCTGCGCTGTACTCGCCCGAGGCATATGACTCCGCCAGCGTGTTCCTGGCCGGTATTGCCGCAGGCAATGTGACCCGTCCCGCCCTTGCGGATTTCGTCTCCGCATTCGACGGACCTGGGATCACCAAGCAGATCAACTTCTACGAGACCGGCGAGCCATCGGGCTCGGCCGTGTTCTTCACCGTCGTCGAGGGTGGCAAGCTCGTGTCAAAGGGCCTGGTTCCCTGATCACGAACTGAATTGATGAGAAAGGGTCGGGGCATCTGCCCCGGCCCTTTTTCGTTTGGATGGTGTTCCAAGGCGCTCAAGGCTGCAAGAGTGAGTGCCAATGATGTTGTGTTCCGGGGGGAACCTTTGACTATTGACCAATTTGTTTCCAGCTTCTGGTCATCGACGATCACGGGGCTGGTTCTCGGATGCATCTATGCCCTTGTGGCGCTGGGCTACACATTGGTGTACGGCGTCCTACGGCTGATCAACTTCGCCAACTCCGAAGTGTTCATGTTGGCGACGTTCGGTTCGTTCATGGCCGTCGAGATCCTCGGGATTCCGAAACGTCTCGCCGACGGAAGCAACCCCGTCAAGACCGGGTGGGAATTGATCGGCATCATGGCGTTGTGTTTGGTGCTCTCGGTCGTGATCGGTGGGGCGTCGGCGGTGATCGTCGAGCGAGTGGCGTATCGTCCGCTGCGCAAACGAAACGCTCCGCGATTGGTGTTCTTGATCTCCGCGATCGGCGCGAGTTTCGCGATTGCCGAAGCGGTCGGTGAGTGGGGCCCACAACAACGCCAGGAGTATGGTCTCACCAAGTTCTTCCAAAAGAATCAGCTTTTCACGATCTTCGGAGCCGACGTGTACAACTCCAACGTCATCGTGATCGTCGGCGCCGCAATCTTCGCCCTGGCGCTGGTTCTCTTCGTCGACAAGAGCCGGGTCGGGCGCGGCATCCGCGCCGTTGCCCAGGATGCCGAGACAGCCAAGTTGATGGGTGTCAACGTCGATCGGATCATCCTGATCACCTTTCTCGTCGGAGGATTGATGGCCGGTGGCGCGGCCTTCCTGTACGAGGTCCATACGCCGAGCAGCCGCTATGACGTCGGCTTCTCGATCGGCGTGAAGGCCTTTACGGCCGCCGTGCTCGGCGGTATCGGCAACGTCAAGGGCGCTTTGCTCGGTGGGATCCTGCTCGGGTTGATCGAGAACTGGGGATCCAGCCTGTTCGGAGCAGACCAGAATATCGGCACCGTGGCAGCGTTTGTCACCTTGGTGCTGGTTCTCATGTTCAGGCCGAGCGGCTTGCTCGGTGAGACTCTCGGACGGAGCAAGGCATGACCGATACGCCTCAATCCAGCCCGCCACCAACGGCGGCGGCCAAGTCGGTCATGGGGGACCGAATCTCGGCTGCGACAACGTCACGCCGTTCGGTGAACGAGCGGTGGATGCAACTCCCCAAGCCGGCGCGGATGGCGATCGGTGCAGCGTGCCTGGTTTTCGTTTATGCGCTGCCGAGCCTCGATCTGCCGTTGATCCCGACTCAGTCGGACTTCACCGCGCTCCTCGCTCTGATCATCGTCCCGTATGTGATCGTGGCCCTCGGTCTGAACGTCGTTGTCGGGTTTGCCGGCCTGCTCGACCTCGGCTACGTCGGCTTCTACGCCGTGGGGGCCTACGCAGTTGCGATCCTGACCTCGGCCCACGCCACGGTCCCGTGGCTGCTCTCCATTCCGATCTCCGTACTCATCTCGATGTTGGCAGGGTTGCTGCTCGGTGCGCCGACGCTGCGTCTCCGCGGTGACTATTTGGCGATCGTCACCCTTGGCTTCGGCGAGATCATCCGCCTGCTCGCCAAGTCCTCGGACTGGCTGGGGGGCGCAAGCGGCATCGGCAACATCAAGTCGCCGCCTGATATCGGACCGTTCAAGTTCTCGGGAACGATCGACGAGCGCAACCTCGCGTTCTACTATCTGGCGGTCACGCTCGTCGTGATCATCTACTTCTTCCTGCGTCGGCTCGAGTTCAGTCGGGTCGGCCGATCCTGGACAGCGATTCGCGAGGACGAGGACGCCGCTGAATTGATGGGTGTCCCGACCTTCAAGTTCAAGCTGTGGGCGTTCGCGATCGGCGCCGGGATCGGCGGGCTGGCCGGAACCTTGTACGCCTCGAACGTTCGCTTCATCAACCCCGACAACTTCCAACTGAAACTGTCGATCCTGTTCCTCGCGATGGTCGTGCTGGGCGGACCGGGAAACATGCCGGGCGTCATCCTCGGCTCTGTCCTGGTCAGCTATCTGCCCGAGCGTTTGCGGTTCCTCAACACCAGTCGGTACTTCTGGTTCGGCGTGTTGCTGATGGTCATGATGATCTTCCGGCCACAAGGACTTATTCCTCGCAAGCTGCGCGCCCGACGACGAGAAACCGACGTCGAACCGCCCGCCTTCGTCGATGTTGCCGAAGGCGATCCGGATCTCGAAGGAGGCCCATATGGACCACTCCCTGCTTGAGGTCGATCACGTCACGATGCAGTTCGGCGGGCTGTTGGCTCTCAACGACGTCGATTTCACCATCAACAGTGGTGAGATCCTCGGCCTGATCGGGCCAAATGGCGCTGGCAAGACCACGGCCTTCAACGTCATCACGGGCGTCTACCAGGCCACCAGCGGCGCGGTCAGGTTCGAGGGCCGCAACCTTGCCAAGATCGACCGGCACAAGATCACCAAACTGGGAATTGCTCGCACATTCCAGAACATCCGGCTCTTTCCTGACATGACAGCCATCGAAAACGTGATGGTCGGCGCGGACGCCCACCACACCAGCGGTGTGTTATCGGCCATGCTGCACCTGCCCAAGCACAAAGCCGAGGAGAAAGCCGGTCTTGCGCGTGCGTACGAGTTACTCGATTTCATGGGCATCGCCGATCGGGCCGACGACGCGGCGAGAAACCTTCCGTACGGTTATCAGCGTCGGCTCGAGATCGCCCGTGCGTTGGCAACCGATCCAACACTGTTGTGTCTCGACGAGCCGGCGGCCGGTTTCAACCCGGCCGAGAAGATCGAACTGATGGGACTGATCCGCACCATTCGCGACCAGGGATACACCGTGCTCCTGATCGAGCACGACATGAGCCTGGTGATGGGGGTGACGGACCGGATCGTCGTCCTCGACTTCGGCAAGAAGATCGCCGAGGGCAGTCCGGCCGAGATCCGTGCCAACCCAGCCGTCATTGCTGCCTATCTCGGGGAGGCCGCTGATGCTTCTTGAAGTCGAAGATCTCCATGTGTTCTACGGCCGGATCGAGGCGATCAAGGGCATCTCGTTCACGGTCGACGAGGGTGAGATCGTCACCCTGATCGGCGCAAACGGAGCCGGCAAGAGCACCACCCTCAAGACGATTTCCGGCGTTCGCCCAGTGGCACAAGGCAAGGTGATGTTCGATGGCCATGACATCACCAAGATGCCTGCCCACAAGCGCACCGAGATCGGGATCTGCCAGTCCCCGGAAGGTCGCGGGATCTTCCCCGGGATGTCCGTGATGGAGAACCTGGACATGGGTTGTTATGTCCGCAAGGACCGCAAGACCAGCGCTCGTGACGAGGACCTCGATCGAGTGTTCGAGTTGTTCCCGCGGCTTGCCGAGCGCAAGACACAGGCAGGTGGTTCGATGTCCGGCGGCGAGCAGCAGATGTTGGCCATCGGTCGGGCACTCATGGCCCGCCCGCGAGTCCTCCTTCTCGATGAGCCATCAATGGGTCTCGCGCCGATGCTGATCACTCAGATCTTCGACATCATCACCGAGATCAACAAGCAGGGCACGACGGTGCTGTTGGTCGAGCAGAACGCGACCCAAGCGTTGCGTCGCGAAGACGGTGCGCGGCCTTGCCTCGTGTCACATCAACGCGATGTCGACGACGATCAAGGACGGCAAGATCGACATGTACCGCGTCAACATGCAGATGACCTTCCAGGTCGATGCGGCGCCCGAGAAGAACGGGA
>JANOEM010000113.1:0-8816 GCA_031413195.1 Actinomycetes bacterium | reverse complement strand
GCGATGATGCTGCTCTTGGTTCGTTCCACCGGTCCAGCGGCCTCGATCGAGGTGTAGCGATCGAGCATCTGGTCGAGCACGACCGAGATCTCCTGGCGGGCGAGGGCTGCGCCGATGCAGTAGTGGGTTCCGAACCCGAACGCGAGGTGTGGATTCGGTGATCGGCCGATGTCGAACCGATCAGCGGTCGGACCGAACACCGCTTCGTCACGGTTCGCGCTGGCGTACAACAGCACCAGATGATCTCCTGCCGAAAGGTGGGTCCCACCGAGCTCTGTGTCGTGCACAGCCGTGCGCATGAAGTAGATCACCGAGCTCGCCCAACGGAGCATCTCCTCAGCTGCGAACGGAACGAGCGAACGATCCTCGCGCAGCCGTTGCCACTGCGCTGGATCCTCGGAAAGAGCGACGAGGCCGGCCGTGATCGTGTTCCGCACCGTCTCATTGCCGGCCGTCAACAGTTGAACCGCGAACATCGCGATCTCGAAGTCGGACAACCCTGCTGCGGCAAGAAGTGAGAACACGTCCTCGCCGGGGTGGATCTTCTTCTCAGCGACCGTTGCGAGCAGGTAGCCGACCATCTCGCCCTGCAGGGCCAGGCGCTCCTCGTCGGTGTGATCGGTCGCCCCCGGGATCGAGATCTCGCTCCAGAGGTAGAACTTCTCCCATTCGTCGGGTGGTACGCCGAGAAGCTCGCAGATCACGAGCAACGGGAAGGGCACCGTGAAGTCATGGACGATGTCGACTGGCACCCCGATGGGAAGCGCATCGAGCAGCCGTGCCACATGGGCGACGAGGCGGGGCTGCAACGCCTTCATCGCCGACGGACGAAACGCCGGCGCGACCAGCCCGCGGTAGCGGGTGTGGTCGGGCGGATCGGTGTGCATCATCGTCGGCGGGGAGGGATAGTCGTGCCCGATCTCGAACGTGAGAATTCCCCGCCCGCTGCAGAAGCGGCTGGGGTCGGTGGACGCCCTCTGGACCTCCTCGTGATGGCTGGCGAGCCAATACCCGCCCGCCTCGTTCCACGACAGGGGACCGGCCGCACGGAGTCTGGCCATGTGAACCCAGGGATCACCTCCGGCAACCTTGCCGAGCGCGCCAAGCGTTCCGTTGAAGAACCCTTCCGTCAGCACAGCCTCGGTGAGTGGTTCGTGTCGCCGGTGCCGGTCGTTGAGATTCATAGCGTTAGGCCCGCTGCGAACTGACGGAGATGATCTCGCCGGTCATGTAGCTGCTGTAGTCGCTCGCCAGGAACACCATCACATTGGCGACCTCCCATGGTTCGGCATACCGCCCGAAGGCTTCACGTTTGGTGAGCTCGTCGAGCAGATCGTCGCTCGTCACCTTGGCCAGGAACGGATGCATTGCGATGCTCGGTGCAACGGCGTTGACGCGCACCCCACGATGGCCCGCTTCGATGGCCGCGCAACGGGTGAGCGCCATCACACCTGCTTTCGCAGCCGCATAATGCGCCTGGCCCTCCTGGGCCCGCCATCCGAGCACCGAGGCGTTGTTGACGATGACACCCGAGCCACGTGCGTACATGTGGTTGAGGCCGGCGCGCATGCAGCGGAACGTTCCGTTGAGGGTGACATCCATCACGATGCTCCACTGATCATCCGTCATCGTGTGCACCTCGGCGGTGCCACCGAGGCCGGCGTTGTTGATCAACACGTCGATGCCCCCGAGCACCTCGGCCGCACCGGTAACAAGTGCTTGAACGCTGTCCTCGTTCGTGACGTCGCACGGGATGCCGACGATGCCGAGTTCGGCCGCCGACTCGGAGCAGCGACGCTCGTGCTTGTCGCTGATGACCACCGTCGCGCCCTCTTCGACGCAACGTTTGGCAGTCGCGAACCCGATCCCGGTACCGGCGGCCGCGGTGATCAGGACGTTCTTGCCGACCAACAGGCCGTGGGCCGGAACGTAGTTCGGGACGGACGCAGGTTTGGCTGGCTGAGCTGGCGGTACGTTCATGAAGGTTCCTTCGGGAGGCCGAGAACACGCTCGCCGATCACATTGCATTGCACTTCGTTGCTGCCACCGTAGATCGTGTCGCTGCGGGTGAACAGGAACAACTTCTGTTCCAGGGTCAGCTCGTAGGGCAACGATTGGTTCACGGTTGCCGTTGCACCCTGGATGTCCATCATCAACTCGCCGAGATCCCGGTGCCAGGTTCCCCAGAACAACTTGCCGATGCTGGCCTCAGGTCCTGGAACTCCGGCTCCCATCGACCGCAGCGCGTTCCAGCGCATCAGTCGAAGGCCGGTATGGGCTTTGGCCAGGCGTTGGCGGATCACCGGGTCGGCGAGCTTTTCGTGGTCCTTGGCGAGCTTGACCGTCACTTCCAACTCACGTTCGAATCCGACCTGCTGGGCGAGCGTGGAGATGCCACGCTCGAAGCCGAGAAGGCCCATTGCCACCCGCCAGCCGTCGCCGGGCGAACCAACGATCATCTCCCGGGGCGTGCGTGCGTCGGTGAAGAAGGTCTCGTTGAACTCCCCACCACCGGTGATCTGGCGAATGATCCGCGTCTCGACACCGGTTTGATCCATCGGTACGAGCAGGAACGACAATCCTCCGTGGCGCACGGTGCCGGGTTCGGTGCGGGCGACGATGAAGCACCAGTGGCTGACATGGGCGAGCGAGGTCCACACCTTCTGCCCGTTGATCACCCAGTCGTCGCCGGTCTCGACGGCCTTGGTCTGCACGTTCGCAAGGTCACTTCCCGCGTCTGGCTCGCTGTAGCCCTGGCACCAACGCTCGGTGCCGTCGAGGATCCCCGGCAGGAACCGGTCGCACTGGGCAGCAGTTCCGTACTCGATCAGGGTCGGCCCGAGCAGGTTCTCGCCCATATGGTTGACTCGTGCGGGCGCCTGAGCCCTGGTGTACTCCTCGGCCCAGATGATCTGTTGGCCGACGGATGCACCCTGACCGCCGTGGGATTCCGGCCAGCCGAGGCCGATCCAGCCCGCAGCGCCCAGTTCCTTCTCCCACGCCACGCGGATCTCGAAGCCGACCTCTTCGTCGCCGGGGCCTCCACGCCCCTTCAATTCGGCGAAGTCACCGACAACGTGCGCTGCAAGCCATCCTTGGACGTGGGCGCGGAACGCATCGTCCGTCATCGAACTGATGCCGGAGGTGCTGGTGCTGCCGGTAGCGCTCGTGGCGGGCATCAGCCGTTCGGTGTCTCTTTCGCAGCTGCGGCCCGCTTCATCTCCTCGACCATGTCGAGGAACGGCAACCGCTCGAACTTGACGGTGGCGGGAAGACGCTCTTCGATCAACTCCGGTGTCCAACGGGTGTCGTTGTACATCGCGCGGACCTCTTTTGGTTGGCTCCAAACGGCGACCTTGTTGCCGACCACCGAATAGACCTGCCCGGTGATGTGCTTGCTCTTGTCGCTGAGTAGGTAGACGGCCATCGGGGCGATGTCCTCCGGGTCGCCGTTCTCGGCGAGGGTCATCGGCACGTTGGCGCTCATCCGGGTGCGGGCCACGGGCGCGATGACATTGGCACGCACCCCGTACCGCTCGAGCCCGACAGCAGCGGAATACGACAGGCTCACGATTCCACCCTTCGCGGCTGCATAGTTGGCCTGGGCGACCGAGCCCAGGGCCCACACGCCACTGGTGAAGGCGATCAGGCTGCCGCCTTCGGGCTGCTTGCGCATCACCGCGGCGGCGGCGCGATAGACGGTGAACGTGCCCTTGAGATGGACGCGGATGACATCGTCGAACTCGTCCTCGCTCATGTTGAACAGCATCCGTTCGCGCAAGATGCCGGCCACGCACACCGCGCCGTCGATCCGGCCCCAGGTGTCCATCGCAGCTGTGACGATGCTCTCGCCGCCGCCCATCGTGCCGACATCACTGGCAATAGCGATCGCCTGCCCACCGGCTGCCGTGATCTCCGCGACGACCTCGTCGGCAACTGCCGAACTGGGCTCCAGGCCGTCCATGCTGACGCCGAAGTCGGCGACCACGATTCGGGCGCCCTCGGCCGCCGCCAGCAGCGCGATCGAGCGACCTATCCCGCGCCCGGATCCTGTGATCGCAACGACCTTGTCCTGTAGATATCCCGACACGCGTAGCCCCTCGTCAGTTCGTTCTGGTGTGAGTCGGATCGGTGTCCAATCCGACCAATCGATGGGCCCGAAGCCTTGTTCCACAAAGTTTCTGACACAACGTCAGATCGCAACGTAGCATCCACTAACGTCTCCAAACGTATGCATCTCGCCGAAACCCCAGAGCAGGAAACGCTACGCAAAGAGCTGCGCGAATACTTCGACCAACTGTTGACGCAAGAGGTTCGCGACAGCATGGGCGACAATGGCGAAGGGAATCCCGAGTTCCGCCGGATCGTGAAGCAGATGGGCTCCGATGGCTGGCTCGGCCTCGGTTGGCCGACCGAATACGGCGGTCAGGGTCGGCCCCCGACGGATCAGTTCATCCTGTTCGACGAGGTGCAGCGTGCGGATGCCCCGTTCCCGTTCGTCACGATCAACACCGTCGGCCCGACGTTGATCGCATACGGAACCGAGGAGCAGAAAGCCAGGTTCCTCCCCGGCATTCTCGCCGGCGAGACGAACTTCGCGATCGGCTACACCGAGCCCGAGTCGGGAACAGACCTCGCGTCGCTGCGGACTACGGCGGTGCTCGACGGCGACGAGTGGGTCATCAACGGCAACAAGGTGTACACCAGCGGCGCCAATCAGGCCGACTACATCTGGCTCGCCTGCCGCACGGACCAGGAGGCCCCGAAGCACAAGGGCATCTCGATCATCATCGTGCCCACGAGCAGCCCTGGCTTCTCGTGGACCCCGATCGTCACCGTCGGGGACAACGTCACGACGGCCACGTACTACAGCGATGTTCGGGTTCCGAAGGAGAACGTCGTCAGCGAGGTCAATCGCGGCTGGCAGTTGATCACCACTCAACTCAACCACGAGCGTGTCGGACTCGCCGCGCTCACCGCGCTGACCCACCGTTTGTACGAAGATGTCGTGGCCTGGGCGTCCACCGAGCCAAGCGGTGGTTCTGGGGATCAGCGAATGCTCGACATCGGCTGGGTGCAGGCCGACTTCGCGAAGTGCAAGGCGATTCTCGAGGCATTGAAGTTGATGAACTGGAAACTCGTCCGCTCCGTCAACGATGGCACCCTCACCCCGCAGGCGTCCTCGTCGGTGAAGGTGTTCGGAACGGAGCGCGCAGTCGAGGTGTACAAGCTCCTGCTCGGCATCCTCGGCCCCTTCGGCCATCTCCGGGCAGGTTCGCCCGGCGCGATTCTCCACGGCGAGGTCGAGAGATCGGGCCGACGGGCCCAGATCAACACCTTCGGCGGAGGCGTCAACGAGATACAGCGCGACATCGTCGCAACGGTGGGCCTCGGCATGACCCGAGCATCACGGTGAAGTTCTGGTGCGCAACTGCGTTCATGAACACCAACGAACTGGTGCACATCGCTGCGTTGCTCGACCAGGCCGGCTACCACGGAATCCTGATCAGCGATCACCTCTGCTACCCGCAGCAGTTGACGAGTAAGTATCCGTACTCTCCTCATCCCGACGGTCGCCCGATCTGGGAGCCGGACGCATCGTGGCCCGATCCGTGGGTACTGATCGGCGCGATGAGCAGCGTCACCACTCAACTCAACTTCACGACCAATATCTACATCGCCGGCCATCGACCGATTCTCCAGGTCGCGAAAGAGGTCGCAACGGCGGCCGTTCTCTCCAATGGGCGAGTTGCGCTCGGTGTTGGTGCCGGCTGGATGAAGGAAGAGTTCGACCTGCAGGGGCAGGATTTCGGCAATCGCGGTAAGCGGCTGAACGAGATGATCCCGGCGCTGCGCGAGTTGTGGAAGGGCGGTTGGGTCGAATGGCACGGTGACTACTACGACATTCCGGCGCTGACCCTCGAGCCGCACCCGCCGACCCCGGTACCGATCTACACCGGCGGGCACACCGACGCGGCCCTGCAACGTGCGGCCAAGCACGCCGACGGCTGGATCGGCAACGCCTATCCGTGGGACGAGGCCGCGGCGCACATCGGCCGCTTGCAGACCTTCCTCGCCCAGCAAGACCGCGACACGTCGCAGTTCGAGATCATCTGTGGGCTGTACGAGATGCCGTCGGTCGACGTGTACCGCCGTGCCGAGGAAGAACTGGGCATCACTGGCACCATCTGCGTGCCATGGGCGATGGGCAACGTCAGCAAGGGCGACCGTCGCAACCTCAACGATGTCGCAGCGGCCTACCAGAGTCACATCGACTCGTTCGCCGAGAACATCGTCGCCCCCCTGCGCTGACGGTCCGTCAACCCCATCGGATGATGCGTGTACCGCCCGGGTGGGACGAAGATCATCCATTGGGCACCGGTCGGCCGCCATCGGATGATGCGTGTCCCGCCCGGGTGGGACGAACATCATCCATTGGGCACCGGTCGAACGGTCAGCCGGGCCAGACGATGGTTTGCATCTCGGTGTAGGCAAGCATCCCGAAATCGCCGCCGTCGCGTCCGACACCGCTCATCTTGAACCC
This sequence comes from Actinomycetes bacterium, assembly GCA_031413195.1. Taxonomy (GTDB): domain Bacteria; phylum Actinomycetota; class Acidimicrobiia; order Acidimicrobiales; family Ilumatobacteraceae; genus WLMZ01. The sequence continues at coordinate 2,272 of JANOEM010000113.1, read as the reverse complement.
ACCGAACGGTGCGTCGTGGTTGCGTTGCGCGGTGTTGATGCCCACATTGCCGCTGCGGAGTTGTTTGGCGATGCGGTAGGCGCGGTCGCTGTCGGTGCTGAAGACGTAGTCGTACAGACCGAAGTCGGTGCTGTTCGCGATCGCAACACCTTCGTCGTCGTCCTCGAACGGCACGACCACCACGACCGGCCCGAAGATCTCCTCCTGGACCGGGGTCATGCCCTGCCTGCACCCGGCCAGCAGCGTCGGCCCGACGTAGAAGCCGCGGTCCATGTGCGAAGGCCGGCGACCGTCGACGACGACTTCGGCACCCTCGCGCTCGCCGATGGCGATGTAGTTCTCGATTCGATCACGTTGAATCGCCGAGATCACAGGCCCGACGATGGTGTCCATCGACGTCGGGTCGCCGACTTTCAGGTTGGGTGCGTACGCGGCCAACTTCGCGACCAGTTCGTCGTAGCGACTGCTGTGCACGATCGCCCGAGTCGGGGCGGTGCATATCTGGCCGGTGTGAAATGCCCACACGCTCGCGATCGCCCCGACGGCGACATCGAGATTGGCATCCGACAGCACGAGGCCCGCACCCTTGCCACCGAGTTCGAGCAGCAGGCGCTTCATCGTCGCTCCGCCGGCTTCGAAGATGCGCTCGCCGACGGCGGTGGATCCGGTGAAGCTGACCATATCGATGTCACGGGTTTGGGTGAGCGCGACCGATGGCTCGGGTCGTGACGAGGTGATCACGTTGACGACGCCAGCCGGGAAGCCGACTTCGTGCATGATCTCGGCAAGTTCGATGATCGCGAGCGGATCCTGCGGCGCGGGCTTCATCACGACGGTGCATCCGACAGCCAACGCCGGCGCGATCTTGCCGGCCATGTTGACGAGCGGGAAGTTGTAAGGCGAGATGCAGGCGACGGCACCGACGGGTTGGCGATTGACGACGGCACCGATCAGGCCGCCGGGAGCCAGGGGAGTGGCCCCGGTCGGCGAGGGCGCGAGCGGGGTGTTGAGGTCTTTCAGCGCGCCTTTGGCGTAACGCTCGAACCGCTCGATCGCGACCGGGACCTGCATCCGGGATCCCACCATTGCGGTTGCTCCCGTCTCGCTGATGATCAACGGGACCAGGTCGGCGGACCGCTCGCGCAACTTGTCGGCAAGCGCGTTCAACAGCCGAGCGCGTTCTACCGCAGGAGTACGTGACCACGCTGGAAACGCTCGTTGGGCGGCGGCCGCGGCAGCGAGGGCTTGGTCGGCGGAGGCCTCGGGTGCCTGGCCGACGGGTTCCTCGGTCGCCGGGTTGACGATCTCGTAGCTGCCGTTGTCTCCGTCGACCCATTCGCCGCCGATCAACAGTCGATAGTGCTTCGTCATGCCAGGGTCCCCCACGGTCGTTCGGTCGGCCGACCCCCCGGCGCAGCCGCGGCTCGATCGACCAATGGCCACTGTAGCCAGCAGCCAGTCTAGAATCTGACGGTCCGTCAGATTCTCATGGGAGCCACGTCATGCTCGACCTCATCATCACCGGTGGCCTCGTCATCGATGGAACCGGCACCCCGGGGGTTGCGTGCGATGTCGGAGTTCGCGATGGCCGCATCGTCGCCATCGTCGCCAATGGCACGATCGACGAGGCGTCCACCGAGACCTTCGACGCAGCGGGTCTCGTCGTGTGCCCGGGCATCGTCGATCCGCACACGCACTACGACGCGCAACTGCTCTGGGACCCAACGGCAAGCCCGTCCAGCAATCATGGTGTGACCACGGTGATCGGCGGCAACTGTGGCTTCACACTCGCCCCGCTGATCCCCGGCGACGCCGACTACCTGCGCAAGATGATGGCCAAGGTCGAGGGCATGCCCCTCGCAGCGCTCGAGCACGGCACCGACTGGACCTGGGAGACGTTCGCCCAGTACCTCGACCGGATGGATGGCAACATCTCGGTCAACGCCGGATTCTTGGTCGGTCACTGCGCGATCCGGCGTTATGTGATGGGCGGCGACGCAATCGGCAACGCGGCTGAACCGGCTCAGATCGAGGCGATGCGACAGGAGTTGGGTACGGCGATCCGGGCCGGCGCGCTGGGGTTCTCGTTCACGAACAGTACGTCGCACAGCGATGGCGAAGGTGAGGCCGTTGCCAGCCGATGGGCAACGACCGACGAGTTGATCGAACGTGCCATCTGCCCGAATTCGCAACAAGCAGGAGTTGAGAGTGTCATGGTGCCAGTCGTTGATCACAATCAGAGACTCAGTTCGGCTCTCGGCAAATCTCCAGA
>JANOEM010000112.1:0-8877 GCA_031413195.1 Actinomycetes bacterium | reverse complement strand
CGGGTAGATCTGGGCATTGTCCACCTCGTGACCGCGCCAGGTTCGCTCGTGGTAGCGAGGCACGTCAACGGTGACCGTGAGCCCGGCAGCGCGCGCTGCGGCCACGGCATCGAGTCGGTCGATGTCGGCGACGGCCGCCTCCGGCGTCTCGCCCACCGTGAGTCGCCGGTCGAACCGGAACGTGAAACGGTCGGGCACCGCGCAGTCGCTGGGCGTCTGCAGATCGGCCCACGACGCGGTGCGTGTGCCACGGCCCAGGAACGAATGAGTGGTGAAGCCGTCGCCTTCGACGTGTCGGCGTGCGGCCTCGGCGATGATGGCGCCGCCGTGTTCGAGCGGATTGAGTCCCTCGAACGGCATCGAGCCGTGGCACGACCGGCCCACAACCGTGACCTCGATCTGCATTCGCCCACGTTGTCCGCGGTAGATGCCGAGCGCTCCCTTCACCGCGTCGCCGGTGCCTTCGGTGAGCACCACCACGTCGGGGACCAGTTCGGGACCCGCGCCGGGCAGGACGTCGGCGATCACGTATCGCGGGCCGCCTCCGTCGTTGTCCTCCTCTGCGGCGGTCGCGTACGCGCGCACGGTGCATCCGTGAAGTGCCCCTTGGTCGATTAACTCCAGCAGGATCTTGGTGGCGATGATCTCGGCCACCACGCCCGCGAGCTGATCGGCCGAGCCGCGTCCGAACACCAGGTGCTGCCACTCGTCCTCCGGAGGAACCCAGCCGAGTTCGCGGCGAAGCGCGGCGCCGTCGAGCGCTGCAAGATCCACCAGGCCGTCGTAGGGGTCCACCGCGCCGCCGAGCTTTGCGTGCCACTGCTCGCGCAGCGCCTGCACGGTGTCGGAGTGGCCGTCGAAGTAGATCACTCGCTGATGCTCGGGTGCCACGCCGTCGAACGGGTCGCGCGCCACCCAGACGAGGTTGCCGTAGTCGTCGAACCACACGTCATCGGCGTGGCGGACCGCCTGCACGTCGATGATGGTGTCGCGCAGGAAGGTGAGCCGCGCCCCCTCGTGGTTCGAGAGCCCCGCCCTGGGATCGCCGCCGGCGTCGCTTGGTCGGTCGACCTCGTCGGCCGGGATGCGGATGGCCTCCTTGAGGATGCGGACAGCGAGTGGCAAGTACCGTTCGGCGAGCTCGGCCACTCGCTGGTCGAGCGCGGCGCGAGCGGGTGCCGAGGAAGATGAGGGTGCGGGCGTCATGGTGCATCTCCCAGTCGCGCCGCCAGGTCGGGCACTTTCGCTGTAGCGAGCAGGGCCATCACCACGTAGACCTTCTTGTTGGCTTCGCGCGCGACGGCTACCCGGAATCGGTCCATCACCCCGGGGCTCACTTCGGCGCCGATGTCGGCCGGCAGACAGTGCAGATAGAGCGCGTCGTCGGTGAGCGCCATCCGTCGCTCGTCGCAGATCCAGTCGCAGAAAGGTGCGTTGCGAGCCAGGGCGCGCTGCTCAATGTCCTTCATCTCTGCGGTGTCACCGGCGCGGTTCGCCTGTACCCGTTCGAGCATCAGTTCCTGAGGCCCCCACGATTTGGGGTACACCGCTTCGGCGTGGGTGAATGCGTCGTCCATGTCGTGCGTGACCCGGAACGAACCGCCCGAGGCAGCGGCGCCCTCTTCAGCCCATGCTGTCGGCTCCGGGAGCAGTTCGTAGCCCGGAGGATGCGCCAGCGTGACGTGCGCGCCGAACCGAGTGAGGAGTGACACCACGCCCTGGGGCACCGACAACGGCTTTGCGTAGCTCGGCGAGTACGCCCAGCTCATGGTGATGCGACGCCCCACGATGTCGCCACCGAAGTGCTCCTGCAGCCACAGGAGGTCGGCGAGGGACTGTGTGGGGTGATCGACGTCGCACTGCAGGTTCACGACCGGCACGACCCGCGTATCGCCCGTTGCGACGAGGTAGTCGTCGATGCCGCGCTGCACGTCTCGCATGAACGAGTTCCCCTCGCCGAGGATCAGGTCGTGCCGCACGCCCAGCGCGTGGGCGTTCATCCCGAGCATCGCTCCGGTCTCCTCGGCGGTCTCGCCGTGCGACACCTGGGTGGAGGAGCCGTCGACGATGACCGGGTGCATACCCAGCCGCGCGGCCGCGCCGGCCCAGGCCGACTTGGTTCGGGTGGAGTTGTCGAAGAACATCGCGTAGGCGAGTTCGCCGTCGAGCCAGGTGAGGTCGGCACCGCGGCGGTCGAGCGCCTCGAGCCGCGCTGCCACGCCGAGCACCGACGCCAGGTCGTGGGTGGGCCAGTCGTGGGTGGTGAGCAGGCTGCGGCCGCGGAGGACGTTCACGCCCGCGAGTTCGGGGTGGTTCACGTGTCCACGGTGCGCCGGCGGTGTTGGTTGGGCTAGGGGCTTACGTCCCCATTCGGCCCGTTGCCAGCCTGTAGCTGGCGAACGATAGCTATCAACGCACCAAGCGGAGGTTCTCAGCTGAGGCAACGTGACAGTTTTGAAGCGATCACAGGTCGACGATTTCCTCGAAGACGTCGCCGAGGCGGCTGGCGAGTGACTTCTTTCGCTTCTTGTGGTGCTCGCGGCCGCGGTCACCAGAGCGGTCGTACTCGTGATCTCTCGATGGCGGACGATCGGGCTGGCCCGTCACACGGGGTCGATTGTCATGAGGCTCCTTCGACCTGCCGCCCGAACGTGGTCCCAAGTCGTCGACGATCCGGTTCAACTCGCCCCGGTCCAGCCACACGCCACGGCACTTCGGACAGATGTCGAGTTCGATGCCGGCGTGGTACGTGACGTCGAGGAACGTGTCGAGACACAGTGGGCAGTTCATTCGGTCACCATGATTTGAGTTCGTTGCGCGCCATGCTCAATGCTCGCAGGTCTATGTCGAGGCGCTGCAGGTGTTCGTCGAGCGCGTGTGGGCCGACGGTCAGGCCGATGTCGTCACGTTCCGACTCGACGGCGAGCAACTCGAGGTCGGCCACGGAGTCGGCGACGTGTCGCTGGGTCTCGCGACGCCGATTCATCATCTCGTGGACTGCTGCGTAGCGTTGGCGGAGGACGGCGACCTGCTTGTCATCTGCGCCGTCCGTGTCAGTGGGCAGCCTCTCCTGCTGTTGGCGAAGCGCTTTCTTGAGTTCTCGGCTCACCCGCTCGGGGTCGAGCCGGGAAATCGATTCCGCGAGACGCTCGACGTCGTCGTGCGCGGCGGCGAGCGCCCGTTCGAGATCGGTGAGGCGAGCGTCGATCCATGCCGGAGGTCGCTTGGACCGAATGATCTGTGCGGCCGCATCGAATCGTTGGCGCCACTCGGGCAGTGGGACTGCTGGTTGATCGCTGTTTTTCCGTCGGAACACCATGGCTGGGCTTAGAAGTCGAACAGTTCCGACAGAAGCGATTCTCGGCGCTTCTTCGGGGGACGCGTGCCCGCTTTACGGTCGTCGTAGCGGTCGTCGTCGAACCCGCCTGTGAGGCGTTCGCGATCGAAGCGGTCATCGTCTAAACGATCACGGTCGTATCGGTCACGGTCGTATCGGTCGCTGTCGTCGCGGTCGCGTTGGACTGAGGGACTGGGGTCTCGATCGTTGCGCTGCGGCGTAACGGGAACGGGCGGTGGTGGCGCAGCGGTTGAGATGTTCGCCGACCGTTCAATGATCTTGTCGAGTTCACCGCGATCGAGCCACACCCCGCGGCACGTCGGGCAGTAGTCGATCTCGATGCCTGATCGTTCGGTCATGACGAGGCGGTCATCGGGGCAGGTTGGGCACTTCATGAGAAAACCTCCGAGTTTGTCGGTAAGAGTGTGGTTGGAGCGGCGGTCGGCTTGCGTCGGTTCACGGCCTTGACGCCCTCGACGACGGCGAGCAGGCTGAGGCCCGCGGCGATGCACACGGCGAGGTCAACGAAGCTGAGCGGTTCGAGGTCCATGAACTCTCCGACCGGTGTGTAGATCGCTACGAGTTGCAGGGCGACGACGAGGGTGGCGATGGCGAGCATGAGCGGGTTCGATTTCAGCCCGGTAGAGCGCAACGACTCGGTGGTCGATCGCGTCGCGAACGCCTGGGCGATCTGCATGAAGGCGATCGTGGTGAAGATCATTGTCTGCCACTCGACCTGGTCGGTTTCACGGTAGGCAAACCCGACCGCCAGCGATACCGCGCCGATGAGCGCACCTACCCACGCTGTTCTACGACCGAGGCCATTCGCCCACAGGCTGTCGCTTGGCTTGTGCGGCGCGCGGCGCATCACACCTCGTTCTGCCGGTTCGACGCCCATCGACAGACCGAGCAGGCCGTCGGTCATCAAGTTGAGCCACAACAGTTGCAGCGGCAGCAGGGCGACCGCAGTCTCGATTGGCCCGCCTGCAATGAGGTATGGGATCGGCCATCCGAGCATGACGATGATCTTGCCGAGGTTGCCGGCCACGGCGAAGCTGACGAATCGGCGAAGGTTGTCATAGATCACGCGGCCTTCTTCGACAGCTGCGACGATGGTGGTGAAGTTGTCGTCGCGCAGCACCATGTCGGACGCTTCCTTCGAAACGTCGGTGCCGGTGATGCCCATCGCGACGCCGATGTCTGCCCGCTTCAGCGCCGGGGCGTCGTTGACACCGTCGCCGGTCATCGCCACGACGTGCCCGCGATGTTGCAGCGCCGCAACGATGCGTAGCTTGTGTTCGGGCGAGACTCGGGCGAACACCGCCACCTCCGCGGTCGCTTGTTCGAACTCAGCGTCGCTCAGGTGATCGAGTTCGGCTCCGGTGAGTACTCGTTCGTCGGTTGCGATGCCGAGTTCCTGGGCAATGGCGCGTGCGGTCAGGGGGTGATCGCCGGTGATCATGATCGGCCGAATACCGGCAGCTCGACAGGTGGCGACTGCTTCGCGCACTTCGGGGCGTGGAGGGTCGATCATGCCGACGAGACCGAGTATCACCAATTCACTCTCAGCGTTCGCCGCCAGAGGTGGTTCGGACGGGTCGTAGACGCGGTATGCCACCCCGAGGACGCGTCGACCCGTCGCTGCCATCTGGTCGTTCGCGGCGAGCACACGGGCGCGCCAGTCGTCGTCGAGGTCAACGGGGCCCTCGGCCGACCAGACGCTGGTCGCATGGGCGACGAGCCCGTCGATCGCGCCCTTCACGAACGCGACCGGTCGATCATCCGGGAGAGCGGCGAACACATCGGGCGCCGACGCGAGGTTCGCGTGGATCGTGCTCATTCGTTTGCGGACCGAGTCGAACGGGTTCTCTGCAACTCGAGCTACGTGAGCGCGGAGCTGCTGAACATCGAATCCAGCGTCGAGTGCGAGCTGCAGCATCGCTGTCTCGGTCGGGTCGCCGATGAGCGACACGCCACCGGTGTCGTTGCGTTGCGCTTCGCTGTCGTTGCAGAGCACGATCGCCCCGACGATCGCACGGACAGCTGGCGGCAATGCGGCGAGCGATGGTGTCGTCCCGCTCTCGATCTTGATTTGCTGGTCGGCGACATCGAGCATCGTCACGGTCATCTTGTTTTGCGTCAGGGTTCCGGTCTTGTCGGAACAGATCACGGTGACCGACCCGAGCGTCTCGACGGCAGGCAGTTTTCGGATCAGGGCCTGGCGGCGCAACATGCGTTGCGAGCCGATCGCCAGGGTGAACGTCACGACGGCCGGGAGGCCTTCGGGGATGACGGCGACGGCAACACTGATTGCGGTGAGCACAAGGTCGGACGCGCTCTCGCCGCCGAGTGCGCCCATGATCACCACCAGCGCGGCCACGGCGACACCCACCAGAGCGAGTTGCTTGCCGACTCGATCGAGGCGCACCTGTAGCGGTGTCGGTTCTGACTCCACGCTTTGTAGGAGTGTTGCGATGCGGCCGAGCTCGGTGTTCATCGCCGTGGCGACAACGACGCCTACACCTCTGCCCGCGGTGACCTGCGTGCCCGTGTACACCATGCACCGGCGGTCTCCGAGCGGCACATCGTCGCGGTCGATCGGCTCGGTCTGCTTGTCAGCCGGCTCGGATTCACCGGTGAGGGCGGCTTCCTCAACGCGCAGGTTCGCTGCCTCGATCAGGCGCAGGTCGGCTGGCACGACTGATCCGGCTTCCAGTTGAACGATGTCGCCCGGCACGAGATGAGTCGACGCGACTTCGGTCGTGCGGCCGTCGCGCACGACACGCACGATCGGCAATGTCAGCTTGCGGAGAGCGGCGATCGCCTGCTCGGCCCGGTACTCCTGGAAGAAGCCGAGCAGCGCGAACTGCACAACGTTCGCACCGATCGCACCCGCTTCGAGGTACTTGCCAAGAGCGAGCGACAACGCTGCGGCACCGATGAGGATCAGCACCATGACAGCCGAGATCTGTTCCCAGAGCAGCCGCCACGGATGCGTCGACCCGGTGTCGACCAACTCGTTGGAGCCCACCGACGCCAGCCGATCTGTCGCCGCGGTCTCGGTCAATCCATCACGCGTCGAGTCGAGCGCGTTGAGCACCGCGACGTAGCTCTGTCGATGCCAAACCGTCACAGGCTCGGCAACGGTGTTGTGGGCCGGAGCCGTGCTATCGCGCGAGCGTTCGTTGGTGGACGAGCGGGAGGATCTGAGGGGCACAACGGGGTCCTTTCAGCGGACGAAATAACGTTCGCTGAAGGTCTTCCCGCCCGGCGCTGGGCTGGACCGCCGGCTCGATTTCGAGCGTGATGACGACGGGCCTCGTGGGGTACTCCCCTTCATTTCTGACGAGGCTAGAGACCTCTCCGGACCAAACACAACACGCGAAGCCCGAATGTTTCGTCCAGCAGCGCGGGCGACACGTTCCGTTGATCCCGTGCGGGTCATCTCGATGCGCAACAGGTGGATCCAGCCGTTGTCAACAACGTCGCGCACGACCTGATGCTGTGCGATGACGGTGTCAATCGGTTCGGCGGGCGCTTCGATGAAGACCGAGAGGCGTAACGGGCGGTGGCGGAGCGTGTGGCCGTCGTGGAGTGACTGCATTGGCAGGCCGATACGGAGGTCGCGCCGCCGTTGCCTTCGAAGACGCCGAGTGTGGAATGCCATGACGTGTCACTCGCGAGCGGTTACGGCATTGCGAACCTGTGCGCGTGCAACGTCTTGGGTGAGATCTAGGAAGAGTGAGGTGACCTCGACAGATCCCGCGAGTTCTGGGAGTGGGCGCTGCACTGGCGGCGGCCGACGACACACCCGAATAGTCAGGCGAACTCAGCGCTCGCTGGTCCAGGTGACAACAAGATCGGTGTTGCCGCATGCAGAAACAGGAAACATCGCGACTATCATGATGCCATGGATCGTTCGTTGGTTGAGGTGTGGGAGGGGTTCCTGTCCGGTCTTCAAGCGATAGGTCTCGCGGCTTCGTTCCCGACGGCTCCCCAATCGGCATCTCGTTGGGATGTTGTTGGATCGATCGAGGGAGTCGACGTTGCCGTGATCGTAAGGTCGTCGCCCACCACCGCTGACATCAGCGAGCTTCGGCGCCGCCCAATGCCCGGGCCATACGTCGTGCTGGTTGCCCGACGGCTGTCGGCCACGATGCGCGCCGACCTGGCCGAGCAGGGGATCGGGTTCTTCGATGCTCGGGGGTACCTGCGGTTGTGGCAACGCCCATTGCTCGTCGACATCACGATGCCCCCGCCGGAATCATCAGCGGTTGGTGGTGGTGCGCGGCTGCGGCTCGATTCACCGTCGCTGTTGGATGTCGCCCTGGGTGTGTTGGACGGAACGGTTGCCGCCGGCGGGGTGCGGGCCGCCGCCACCGTGTTAGGTCGTTCGCCGGGGACTGTTTCGAAGCTTATGGCGGCGCTTCGGTCGGGGCATCTAGCCGACGAAGATGGTGAACCAACGGTCCCAGATCTGTTCGACTCAGTTGTCGATGTTTGGCACCCGGTTCGGGCGCCACTCGCTGATCGGCCACGGGCCGGAGGCGGGGCAACCAACGACCGACTACAACTTGGCTTCGACGAGCCCGATGGCCCTGGATGGGTCCTCGCGGACGCCTTTGCCGCAGCCGCCTGGGGTGCGCCCGTCGTACTGAGCGGCGACGCCCCACCCGACTTCTACGTCCCCGACACACGCACGCTTCGACTGGCCCGGACGTTGCTCGGAGACGCCCAGTTCGGCAGCCACGCCTGCACCGTTGCAGTCGCCCCGGCCCCATTCGTCTGCCGGCACCGCTACGACCGGACACACGTGTTCGACTACCCGTTCCTGGCACCGAGCCCGGTCATCGCAGCCCTGGATCTGGCCGCTGACCCCGCAAGAGGCCGCGAAACACTGGACAGGTGGTCGCGCGACCTGCCAAAGGAGGTGCGGCGTGTCTGGTGACCGACCAGCGATCATCGTCACCAGTGAACGCAACACCGTGCTTGCCCGTGCAGTAGAAGCGCTCGGGCGATTCCCGACCACGCAACCATGGGTTCTCATCGGTGGTGTGGCCGTGTTCCTCCGCCTGGGATCGATCACCCGACCGACAGCCGACGCGGACACCTCGTCCGCCTCGTCAATGGCAGCGGTGCCAGATCCATCGCCGACGAACTCGCCGGGTTCGACCTCGAGCTCGCCGATTGGGTCGCCACTCAGATTGAACGCGCCTTCGGCGGAGACCTTCGCTACACGCTGCTCCGTCTCCGCACCAACGACAGATCTGCTGCAGCGCAGGCACTCACCGACGACGAGATCGCCGCCACGGTCATCTTCGCCGACGCACTCCACGAACGAATCCGTGAATGAGGTGTCTACGATGTTCGGGTTCTGCCCGATCCGTCACGCCCTCGAGGGACCATCTATCACCAGGTCCGACGCGCAAGCCAGTTGGTACATGGATGGTACCTATCTCGCGCCGCCGGGTGGTCAGGCTGCGAAGCCTTCGCCGAGGTGCACCGGGACACGGCGGGCATTGTCGTCGAACACCGCAACG
>JANOEM010000111.1:0-5072 GCA_031413195.1 Actinomycetes bacterium | reverse complement strand
GTTTCCATCGTCGATCGCGTCGCAACCCTGACGCTGAACAATCCCGCCGAGCGCAACACGCTCACCGCCGAAATGGTCGACGAGATCCTCGCTGCGATGGACGCGATCGAGTCCGACGACGGGGTCGGCGCGATCGTGGTGACCGGGGCGGCCCCGGCCTTTTGCGCCGGAGCGAACCTCGGCAACCTGGCCGAGGCATCGGGTGGCAGCCTGGGCAGGATCTACGCCGGCTTTCTTCGAATCGCGGACAGCCCGCTGCCGACCCTTGCGGCTGTCAACGGACCGGCGGTCGGCGCGGGAATGAACCTGGCCCTTGGCTGCGACGTTCGCATCGCCGGAACGAGCGCTCGGTTCGATACCCGATTCCTGCAGATCGGCATCCATCCCGGTGGCGGCCATACCTGGATGATGCGCCGCATCGCCGGGCCGCAGGCGACGATGGCCGCGGTCCTTTTCGGTGAGGTGTACTCAGGGCCTGAGGCAGAGCGTGTCGGGCTGGTGCATCGTTGCGTCGAAGATGATCAACTGCTCGCGGTCGCGCAATCGATGGCTGCACGCGCCGCCAGTGCTCCTCGCGAACTCTCGATTATCGTCAAGCAGACGATTCAGCAGATGGCAGACATCGACGACCATCCCTCAGCGGTGCAGCGCGAGTTGGAGCCGCAGTTATGGAGCACCCGTCAGCCGTGGTTCGCGCAGCGGATCGCGGCGCTGCAGCAGCGCATCTCGTCGAAACGTGACTAAAGAGAGAGAGCGGACTTGAGGAAAACCCGTGTCTTGGCTTTCCTCAGCACCGACGGGCGTGTACGTTGGCCAAGCAAGGGGAACCATTGAGCCGAACTGTTTACAGGAGGTACCGATGAGCCAACGCCATCACATGCAGGAGGCTGCTCCGCCGCCCAAGATGGACTTGCGAGCACATGCGCACAACGAGCGGCACCGGATCCACAGCGAACTCAACGCCGTGGCGACCCAGGTCAGCTCGGGCTGGGAGCCCGAAGATGTGCACGAGCCAGGACGGGCATGGGTGCCTGTGCATCGTCACGATGCAGAGCGAGGCAAGGCGAGTGCCGAAAAGAAGCAACCTCGACACTGGAAGATGAAGATGTGGAAGCGCCGCTCCACCGTCCGCAAGGAGCGGGCCGTGGCGACGCGGACGGTGGCAGAACAGGCCTGACAGCCGTCGAATTCAGCCGACGTGATCGGGACGGCGTCGTGAACCGTCCGATCACGTCAGGCGAGCCAGGTTGCGGTGAGCTCCTGTTGACGCTCGCGCCATTCCTCGTCAGTGATCGCATACCTGCAGTGGTCTTCCCAGACCCCGTTGATCTCCAGGAACTTCTGCGCGACGCCTTCATCGCGAAGGCGGAGCTTGTCCATCACGCGACGGCTGTTGTCGTTGCGAGGGATGATGCAGATCTCCAGGCGGTGCAGACGGAGTTCTTCAAAAGCAAATCGGATCAACACGGCTACGCCCTCGGCGACGTAGCCCTGTCCGGCTCGCGCCTGGTCGATCCAGTAGCCGATCGTTCCGGTTTGTTGGGCCCCGCGAATCAGGTTGTTCAAATTGACCTCACCTGCGATCGCGTTGTCGACGAACAAGCCGAACGCGTAGGCCAGCCCGAGTTGGCGATCGCGGTCCCGTGACGTGCATCGGTTGGCGAACAAGCCGCGGTCGCGAGCCGGGTCGCCCTGACTTGCGAGCCGGGACGGCTCCCATGGCACCAGCCACTTCTCGTTGCGGACTCGGACCTCGCTCCAGTCGGCGAAGTCGGGTGCCACCAGCGGTCGCATCATGACTCGGCGTCCGTAGAGGCGGAGGCCTTGGATCGGGGGACCCGACGGATGGTTGAGATGCCGCCGGTCGACGCTCACGGGGGACCCCCTGCTGACTCCGGTTCGGTGTGACCGGCTCGCACCGTCGCTGTTTCCACTTTCAGGCCGCGCAGGATTGCAACCAGTGCACAACACCCCGCCGGGATGCAATCGACGAGTTCCGGTGGGAGCCCGGGGTTGTGCCGGCGAGAATCGGCTGGCTCGGTCGCGAGGGTGCGGAACACGTCCTCGGCGGCGTCCCGGTCGAGTTCGAACGTGTCGGCGATGAGCGGTGAACCCAGTTCGACCGCTGCCACGGTCGAAGCCATCAGGCCCGCGATGACGACCCGAATCGGAGTCGCGATCGCAAGTTCTCGCATCGCGTCGTCGAGATGGTCCATCATCAACCCGATCGCATTGGTGAGGTCCTCGGGCCGGGGTGGATCGACCGTTGCAACCAACGAGTGCAGCGTCGACACGCCACAGCGGAACTCGTACCCGATTCCGTTTTTCCCGCCGAGCTCGTCGTCGATGATTTCGACCGTCGTTGTCTCGTCGGCGATGGTCACCAAGACGGTGGTCGCCAAGACGGTGGTCACCGAGGCGGTGGTCACCGAGGAGTGAGTCACTTGGTCACCTCGTCGATGCGCTCGGCGACCCACCGGCCGACCGGGTCGTCGCCTCCGGCGAGATACCAGCCGTAGTGTGCGTGCAGGCATTTCACGCCCTCGCGCGTGCCCGCCACCCCACCGGAAGGCCTTGGCCCGATGTGCCCGACGGGTATGGCCGAATCGCGTTCTTGCGCGTAGCGATGATGGGCGCTGGCGATTGCCTGAGGATCGATGTCGCGCTCGGCCTGGCGGACTCCGCCGGCGGCTTCCAGCCTGCCGACGGCAGCAACGATTGGCTTGCTGATCAACCAGTAGCGGGTCGGCATCGGCGTGCCGTCGTCGAGCAAAGGGTCGTTACGAACAACGACCGGGTCTCCAGCGGAATCGCGGACGACGACCTCGAACCTGCCCTGGGGCTCACGGCCGAGGAGGTCGCGCACGCGTTCGCGGTCTGGCAGGTTTGGTGGTGGTGGTGTAGTCATCACCGTGAGATGAGCCGAGACTACTTCCGAAGTCGACGCAGGACGAGCAACAGGATTACCAGTCCGCCGAGCACCGGCAACAGCCGCTTGAGGACCGCATGCCCACCGAGACCGAGCGCATCGATCGGTTCCGCTGCGGGCCCGTTGATGGTCCGCACGGTCGGGGGAGTAACGGTTTCCGCAGGGGCTTGCACAGATTGCTCGTTCTCTCTCGTGCTGGCTTCGCCTGTAGCGGAGGTGGTCTTGGCGGCGGCGTTCTTGTTGCCTTCGCCCTTGGCGGAGGTGGTCTTGGCGGGTTCAGTGGCGGGTTCAGTGGCGGCTTCAGTGGCGGCTTCAGTGGCGGTCGCGCCGTCCTTGGCGAGCATCTCGTCGAGATTCTTGGCGAATTGCTGCATCAGCTTGGAACTGATGTCGGCCAAGGCTCCGCGTCCGAACTGGGCAACCTTGCCAGTCATGTTGAGATCGGTATGCACCACGCATTTGGCGCTGGTCGGGGTCAACTCTTGGAGCGATGCGGTGATCAAGGCCGATGCATTGCCGTTGCCCTTGGTGTCTCGACCGTCGCCTTTCAGCACAGCCCGGTGGTTGACGTCGTCTCGTTCGACGAACGAGGCCTCACCCTTCAACGCAGCGCTGATCGGGCCAACCTTGACCTTGACGACACCGCGGTAGATCGCACCCTCGATCTCTTGCAACTGTGCCCCGGGCAGGCATGGTGCAATTCGCTCGACATCGGTCAGGACGCCCCAGGCCTCGTCGATCGGGCGGTTCACGGTGAATTCGTTGACGAGTTCCATTGGTGGAGATCCTCCATCGTGTCGATGTCTGCAGCAGACCCTTTGCACGCTACCTCTTCCACCAGGTCTGGTCGAAGAGAGATCAGGCTACGGGCCCCGTGGTCGCCTTTGCTCGGCAGCAGATGCCAGACAGATCGGTGCAGTCTGACCGGGTTGCCGCGGACGCCCGCGTAGGTGGCGACTGCTATTGCGGCAGAGGACCCGGCGACAGCGGTCCAGCTTCGAGCCGAGATGAACGGCTGGTCCCCGAGCCCGACGACGACTGCCGTTGCGCCGAGGTCGAGCGCAGCGCTCAGGCCAACCTGAAGCGACGTGGCCTGGCCTTGCTCCCAGTGCGGATTGTGGATTTCGATGACCGATTCGGGAAGCTCGAGCGGGACCGAACCGGTGACCACGATCGTCGTTGCGACCTCGCTCGCAGAAGCTGCGGCGACGGCCCAATCGATCACCGGTCTGCCGCGAAGCATCGCCGTCAACTTGTGCGACGGGCCTGAAAATCGGGTGCCACCGCCCGCAGCGAGCAGGATCCCGACAACTTTTTCCGGAATCCCTTCACGATTCATCCCCCGCATCGTGCCTGATCAGACGGCTCGTTCACGGCATGAATCGGACTTGAACATGACGAACCGGTTACGAAGGGGTTGATTGTTGCAATTTGATGTCGTTATCATGGCGACTGTTACGGGTAGTAGCCACTCAATACGGTCACTCCCACACTCAACGTGGCGCTCTCGTTTGGCGCAACGTGACCTGAGCGGGCGAACGCTCAAGCCACGACATCGGACACGGCCGTCAGGCCAAGTTGCCGGTGCGCAAACGAAGGACTTCTCACATGGGACAGCAAGCAGATCAGAACAACCTCGGCGTACGTCGAAAACTCGGGCTTCTTGCCCTTGCCGCTGCGACATGCCTCGGCGGAACAGTATTCACCGTCGCTCCGGCTTCGGCCGCGCCGGTCGTCGCAAAGTCGAACAAGGCGGTCGTGCGCAACGATGGCTTGGCCCCGGTTGCGCTCACGGCGCTGACAGACCTTCAGACCTACATGCGATCGGGCGACCAGTCCGCGCTGCAGGTCTACACAGCGACCCGCGACGCGATCGCGACCGAAATCGCCGCCAGGCTCGCAGTCGATCCCGCCCGGATGATCGCGGCCTGGCAGAACGCCGACTTCCCGCACCAGGCTGCGCTGATGGCAGCCTTCACACAGTTGGGCGTTCCATACCGGCGGAACACCAGCAAGGAAGGCTCCGGGTTCGATTGCTCGGGTCTCACGACATACGCATGGGGCGTCGCCGGCGTGACTCTCACTCGCCAGTCGGGTGCCCAGATCAGGGCTGCCTCGTCTCGTACAGCGGAAACAGCGATGG
>JANOEM010000110.1:0-7655 GCA_031413195.1 Actinomycetes bacterium | reverse complement strand
TGGTGCTGCGGGCTTGATCGGAGGATCACATGAAGCCCATCAAGTTCCCGAAACTCACGCTTCCTGACCCCGGTTCGCCAACGAGACTGTCACCGTCGACTGGCAGAATGCAGGAATGACGATCCATTCCGGTACCCAGGGGTTCGAGGGCGCGACGTTTGGCAGGACGAGCTTTCGGGGCGCCACGCTGAGATCGTGCGACGTCAGCGGGGTGACGATGCGCAGCGTCGAGGTGGGCGGGCTCGACATCGACAGCCACGACCTGTTCTTCGGCAGCCTCATCGTCAACGGTGTCGACGTGGTGCCGTTCGTGGACGCTGAGCTCAACCGGCAGTTCCCCGGCCGTGAGCTGCAGAAGGCGCAGACGCCCGAGGGTCTGCGGGACGGCTGGGTGGCAGTGCAGGCCGCGTGGGAGACGACGGTGACGAACACGCCCAGGGGACTGGTCGACGCCCACGTCGACGACGAGTGGTCGCTGGCCCAGACCCTGCGTCACCTCGTGCTGGCGACCGACGCCTGGCTTCGCGGTGGGATCATGGGGATGGAGCAGCCGTTCCACGAGATCGGCATGATCTTCTCTGGTGCGGCCGAGATGGGCTTCGACATGTCGATCTTCCAGTCCGACGCGCCGGCGTTCGAGGACATCCTCGCGGTGCGAGCCGAGCGGCAGCATCTGGTGACCGACTTCCTGGCCGCTGCCACGCCGGAGCTGCTCGCCGAGGAGCGCAACAACCCGTGGGGCGGCGGGGACTGGCATCCCACCGTCGGTGACTGCGTGCGCGTGATCCTGGAGGAGGAGTGGGCGCACCTGCGCTACGTCCGGCGGGACCTCGCCCTCCTGAAGTAGCGGAAGTCACTGGCCCGTCGAGCCGTCCAGAAGCGCACGTCGGCGCAGAGGCAGGCGCCCGGTGTGGGCCGATCTCACCGGGGCGATCGTGAACACGCCGTCGTTGCCGGCACGCCGCCAGGCGACTTCCATTCTGCTGAATCGGCAACCGACGTGGAGAGCGTCGCCGCCTACACTGCGGTCGATGGCGACACCCGCGTTCTTCGAGCAGCTCGCCGGAGCGGACCGCGAGCGCGTGCTGCAGATCGGGATCCGGCGGAGGTACCGCAAGGGCGACTACGTCTTCCATGCCGGCGACACCGGTGACCGGCTGTATGTCATCGTGACCGGCCGCGTGGCCGTGCAGCTCGTCAACCGTGAGGGTGATACGACCATCCTGGCGCTCCTCGGACCGGACGACTGCTTCGGCGAGCTCGCCCTGCTTCGCGACGGGGTTCGTACTGCGTCGGTCGTGGCCATCGAGAACCTGGAAGCAGTCACGCTCAGTCGCGCAGACCTGAATCAACTCCGCGATGACGGGCGGGTCGTGCAGGGCTTCCTGATCGACGTCTTGACCACGCAGGTAATGCGCTTGACGCGTCGCGTGATCGACGCCGAGTTCGCCACGGCCGCCGATCGCATCGTCGCCCGGTTGGCCGATGTGGCCCGCGTCTACGACGAAGGCGTGGTGCCAATTGTCGTGCCGATGACACAATCGAGCCTCGCCGGCATGGCCGGCACCACGCGGCCCACCGTGAACAAGGTTCTGGCGCGCCTGGCCGCCGAGGGCCTGATCCGAATCGTGCATGGTGGCGTCGATGTCCTCGACATCGGTGGCCTGCAGAGACGCTCCGACACGCCGGTCAATCGCTGACGAGTCGTCGATCGCCCGACACGAACGCGGGACCGGCCCGAATGCGCTGGACGGCCACGGTCTCGGCCACGCCCTTGAGGACTGCGTTGTCGGCGCGCCCGTCCGGGACGTCGACGAGGGCCGCCGTCGTCGCAGAGACGATGATCTCGCCCGGCTCGGCCAAGGCGGCATGACGGCTGGCGACGTTCACCGCGTCGCCGATCACCGAGTACTGCATGCGCGCCGCTGAGCCGACATGCGCTGCCACCACCTCGCCGCTGTGCAGCCCGATGCCGAAGTTGACCGGTGGTAGGCCGTGACCGGCCAAGGCAGCCTGGAGATCACCGAGGCCAGCGAACATCGCCCGAGCGCAGCGCAGCGCAGTCGCCGCATGGGTGTCCATCGGCAGCGGTGCCCCGAACACCGCGAAGACCTCGTCGCCGACGTACTGCAGCACCGTGCCACCCTCGGCGAACACGGCGCTGCCCATGCGGTCGTAGAACTCGTTCAACAACACCCGGATCTGGCTCGGCTCGAGATGGCTGGCGAGCGGGGTGAAGCCACGCAGGTCGACGAACAACGCGGTGACGGTGTGCCGTTCGCCGTCGAGTGCGCTGCGTTGGCGGCCGGAGTCGAGCAACTGGCGGGCGACGAAGTCCGGTACGTACTGGCCGAAGAGCTGTCGCATTCGCCGCCGCTCACCGCTCGCGTCCAGCTGCCGGAGCAGCAGGCGGCACAGCACTGCGCTGGCCGCCACGACGGGCACCAGCACGACGGCAATCGGGCGGTGTGTCCATTCGCAGACGACGGCCACTGCTATCCACGACACGCCGACCGCGGATGTGAGCACCAGCGGCCAGCGACGCCGCAGCGAGGCTGGTGCAATCACCGAAAGACCGAGCGCGATCGCCAGCGTCGTGCTCGGCCACGAGGGCGCCGGGCTCACAAATCGACCCGAGAGCAAGGTGTTCACGGCGTTGGCCTCGACGAGCAGGGGCGGCATGTCGCCGATCGGCGTGGACACGTACGGCGATTTCGCCGGGTCGACCGTGCCGACGAGCACGATCGCGCCGCGGAACAAATCGGGCGAGGCAAGGTCGCTGAACCGCTCGGCGGGGATCACCCGCCCACGCCCGGTGCGGGCGAGATCGTCCGACCAGCGGATGCGCAGAGCCCCGTTCTCGAGCGGGATGCGATCGCCGTCCAAGGTGACACCGTCGGCCGACGGGTCGCGTGGGCCACTGCCGGACGCCATCGAAGCGAGGCGCAGCGAGAACCCGACAACCAGGTCGGTCGCCCGCGCTTCGTACTGCTCCATCAAGAAGTCGGGGACTTCGAAGTCGGCTCCGTTCTCAATGCTTTCGACTCGCGCCAACTCCGGCACCGTGCGCACGACATCGACGGTGAACGGTCGCAGAATCCCGATCCCGGCGACATCGCTGGACAGCACATCGACTCGGAAGCGTGTCAACAGCGGCAGAACGTCATCATCGTCGCGGGCGAACGTGACGTCATGCAGCGGGATCACCGCGAGACGTTGCATGTCGTCGGACGAGACGATGTTCAACCTCGCGCCCGCACCGTCGGAGAAGGCACTGCTGTCGAAGTCGATCAATCCCACCGCTGCGGCGCCACCGACTCCGGCGGACAAGACGATGTCCTTCATGAGCAACGAATTGCGGAAGGCAACGTCACTCGGAACCGCGCCGTCGACTGTCGTGTCGAAGGCAACCACGATCACGAGTGGATCCGATCGGGCATCCGTGCGGGTCAGCGCATCGGCTGCGCGATCCCCGAACGTCGCTTGCGCCGCGATACCGACGGCGACGCACAGCGCTCCGAGGCCCGCCCGACCGCTGACTCCGAGCAGTCGTTGTCGGTCGATGGCTAGCCCTTGTCCTCGAGCAGGAAGTGCACCGTCTCGAACATCTCCTGCGCTCCGGGGCGGAACGTCACATCGATCAGCGCGCGGCTGCCGTCGACCACGGCCTCGTACAACGTGCCCGTCTCGTCGGGACCGTAGAACGCGATCGATCCCGCTGGGTTCCACACCGTGAAGAGGCATCCCGCCAGACTCGTGTCATCGCAGGGCAAGCCGTTGTGGGTCGGCCCGAATGCATAGGTCATGCTGCGTGCGGGCCACCCGTCGACGGTGGTCTCCTCGACCGGCCCCACGGTCACGCCGGGCAGTGCGCCGACCCAGGCGAGGTAGTCGGCCGCGACGGGCTCAGTCACACTCTCGATGTCGGTCGGCGGGATCTGCATGACGTCGGAGGTCGGGTCGATGAACGTTCTCAGTCGATCCAGCGAGGAGACGGCGATCAGCCCTTGGGTTCCTTCCTCGTCGAGTGAGAGCGCCGCGACATTGAACACCAGGAATGGATACGCGCCGTCGACCGAGGACACCAAGGACAAACCCGTGCCCGAGGTCGGGTCGATGATCGCGTACGTCTTTCCCTTTTCCGTCGGGACACCGTCGCGGAGCTCTTCAACTGCCGACTCGACGGTGGAGTCATCGGCCGGGATGGTCACGGTCTCGACCGTGACCGAGTCGATGATCTCGGGCTCACCGGTCGTCGAATCGGTGGTCTCCGCAACGGTGTCGGGTGCCGTGGGCTCGGTGTCTGCGACGTCGCTCGTCGGCGGTGCGGTCGGCGGCGGCGCGGATGTCGGTGACGCGGATGCAGGTGACGAGGCCTTGTCCGTAGAACTTCCGCACGCGGCTGCCGTGAGGAGAAGCAATGCGGCAATGGTCGATCGAATCGAAGTCGTGTGGGGAGTCATGCGTCGATTGTCGGTCGTGTGTCGTTCGGTGTCTGTTGCATCGCGCTCAGGAAAAGTGTAATCCTGCCGACACATGCGCCCGAACGAAGTCGGACCTGCGAGTTCAGGTCGGGAGGTTCGGGTCGGGAGGTTCGGGTCGGGAGGTTCGGGTCGGGTGGTTCAGGTCGGTCGAGAGAGTCGCCTGGCTTCTTTCTTCGCTGAGACACAACCAGATTGCGGAAGTTATCTTATTGATTGATCAATTAGGCTGGTCCAACCAGCAGACAGGGGACGTAGCTGTGTCGGACGTAGCTGTATCGGATGTCGAGGTGTCACAGGCGAACTCAGGGAATGTGCTGACGGCGACTGAACCGAGCTCGCTCCTGGATCGGGTCGCAAAGCTCGCCGACGTGATCCGCCAGGGTGGGGACGAAGCGCAACAGTTGCGGCGGTGCCCGACTTCGGTCATCGATGCCTTGATCGACGAAGGCCTGTTTCGCTTCACGATCCCCCGCGAACTCGGTGGCGAGAATGCCTCGGTCGGTGAGACCATCGAGGTCCTCGAGGCGATCTCCGCGATCGATGGCTCGGTCGGCTGGAACGTGATGCTCGGGTCCGAGATCAACGCGATGGCGGCCGGCGGAATGGCCAAGGAACTCGCCGAAGAGGTGTACCTCGGCAATCCGAGGGTCGTGATGTGCGGCGGTGGTGGACCTGGCACGCGTCCGTCGAAGGCAGTCGAGCAACGGGACGGCAGCTATCGGGTTTGGGCCCAATCCACGTTCATCAGCGGTTGTCACAACGCGACGTGGTGCTTCATTATCGCGCCGGTGTTCGAAGGCGACTCGATCAAGATCGTCAATGGCGCCCCGATCGTCAAACTGTGGATGCTCCACCGCGACGAGTGGCAAATCCTCGACACCTGGGATGTCGCCAGCCTGCGCGGTTCCGGAAGCCACGACGTCGTCACCGAGGGAGGCCGTGTTGCGGCCCGATTCGCGGGGGTCGACCTCGTCACGGTTCCCGCGCTGTACGACAACCCCGTGTACCGAATCCCGGTGCCGTTGCGCCTGGCATACAACAAGGCCGCCGTGGCAATCGGGGTCGCTCGGGGCGCGCTCGACGCGTTCGTCGACCTGGCCAACACCAAGACCCCGATGCTGTCCAGCACGCTGCTGCGCGATCGCCCCGCCGCGCACCAGCGAATGGGTGAAGGCGAGGCAAACCTACGCGCTGCCCGCGCCTTTCTGTTCGAGGCCATGGGACAGGTCGAAGATGAGTTGCATGCCGGGCGTGAGGCCCCTTCGGCCGCCGCGACACAAGTGGCCCGCTTAGCGTGCACGCACGCAGCGAACAGTTCGATGCACGTCGTCGACTCGATCCACAACGCGGCCGGCACGACCGCGATCCGGATGGACAGCCCCCTCGAGCGCAAGCTGCGTGACGCCCACGGATGTGCGACCCACCGTTGGGTGGCACACCCTCTCTACGCGGAACTGGGACGGATCTTCCTCGGACACGAAGCACCGCCCGAGTTCGCTGGGACCGGTGGGCCGGCACCCGCCGCCGGCAGGTAGCCCGACCCGACCCGATGGGGCGGGCTCGACTCAGCTCATGGTTGAGCGGCCATCCCGTTCATGTTGGGCATCGCTGCAAGTGATACCAGCGCCTCATCGACCTCACCGGAGAAACACCGGATCGACGACGTCGAGTCCGCGACGTCGAGCAGCACGTAGTGATACACCCCACTCGGGAACTCGGGTGTGGCGCTGGTGATGCCATTGCATTCGTCGAGGTCAGCCGCCGTGATCTGGTTGCCATCGATATCGCTATCGCCGTAGATCGCATAGCCGTCGAAGGCGATGCCAATGATGTGCGACGGGCCATTAGCCTCGTCGACCGAGGCCGTCACGCACTTCGGCAGCCCGTGATAGTGGTACTGGCCCATCGGAGTCGGATGGCCCGCGCAGTCGTCGAGGAACCAAACCTCCTCACCCGCTGCGTTGAGCACGAAGAAGTTGCTCTGGGTGGCAACCGTGGTGCCGTCGCCCTCGTACGGGTTGAACAACGAGGCTCCCGAGATCATCACGCCGATCACACCGAGGCTGGTCGACGTGGGGGCGGCAGCCTTGGTCGGCGTCAACGAAATCGTGTAGTCGTACTGTTGCGCGACGGTCGGATCGGCTTCGGCCGTTGCGCTGCTTGCATCGGGGACGCGCACGCCCCCGTTTGGCAGCGCGTACTCGACCCGACGTTCGTGGTTCGGGAGACCGTCGGACACATAGTGCAGCGAGCCATTCTCGATCGTGACGGTGACGTTGTCGCCCCACGATGCCAGAGCAAATCCCGCTCCGAAGTCCGACACGCTGGCCGCCGGTTCCGCCGGTGAGCTGCTGCACGCGCTGACAAGGACCAACGCTGCAGCCGCGAGCAGCGACAGGCGGCTGCCGGCGCGATTCGTCGGGATCGAGCGGTGAATCATGGGGGCTTCCTTCGGTCTGACCATCGGGTTCGGCAGGTGTCAATTCTCCGAACGTGCGCACCGTAAAGGTGGCGGCATTCAGCGTGTGCGTGAAACCAGTAAGAACTCGGTGAGACTCATCCGGACACGGCTACCGTCGAGCCAACGCAAGACGGGGAGAAGACAACAGTGCAGTTACCGAAGATCGAGTTCCCGACTATCGAGACGATTCGTGCCAACAGAGCGCGGCTCGGCGATCTCGTGCTCACCACGCCGATCCGGTTCATCGCCGATCACGCCTTGTCGCTCGCTGTCGGCGAATCCACCAGGGTGTGGCTCAAGGAGGAACTGTTTCAGCGCACCGGCAGCTTCAAGCCACGTGGCGCACTGTCCGTCATGCTCGACCTCGATGCCGCCGCCCTGGCCCGCGGCATCACCGGGGTCTCCGCCGGTAATCACGCGATCGCGCTCGCCTACTCGGCCGGAATCCTGGGCACGACCGCCACAGTGGTGATGCCGAAGAACGCCAATGCCTTCCGAGTTCAGCTCTGCCGTGATCTCGGAGCCTCCGTCGAACTCGTCGAGAACGTGCACGAAGCGTTCGCACGCGTTGCCGAGATCGAGGCGGCCGAGGGACGAACCTTCGTCCATCCCTACGAAGGCCCGAAGACGGCGCTCGGCACTGCATCGGTAGGCATGGAGTTCATCGATCAGGTCGCCGCTGCAGGCGTGCACCTCGATGCGGTGATCGT
>JANOEM010000109.1:0-4898 GCA_031413195.1 Actinomycetes bacterium | reverse complement strand
CGGCTTGGTCGGGGATGCGACCTGGAGAGAGTTCGCGGTCGAGGACGACTTCTTGTCGCCACAAGAGGCGAGCGCGAAGGTACCGGCGGCGGCGGCGGACAACGACAGGAATCGACGGCGACTCATGGGATGCAACACGTTCGAAATGGTCTCCCCGATAGACGACGAAACGAAGTGTGTCGTCGTGGTGAACGTCGCTCAGAGTAGCCGTCGAGTGACCGCTGACGAAGCGGACGCTATGGTCGCGCCGGAGGAGAGTGACATCATGAACGCTCGGATCACGTTGCCAGGGACCGACTACCACGACGAATCGATCTTCGATCTCGAGCGGAAGAACATCTTCCATCGCAGCTGGTACTACGTCGGCCGGTCCGATTCACTCGAGCCTGGCGACCGGTTGGTGGTCGACGTCGCCGGCGAGAGCGTGCTGATCGTGTGTGACCGCGAGCTCAACATCTATGCCCACGCCAACGTCTGCCGCCACCGCGGCGCGCAACTGTGCGCTGAGAGCGGCCCGGGGCCGAAGGGTTCGATCACCTGCCCCTACCACGCCTTCAGCTACGCAATGGATGGCCGGATGATCGCGACCCCGAATGTCGAACCACAGGAATTGGACCGCGAATCACTCTCGCTATGGCGGGTCGAACTCGAGACGTGGCAGGGTTTCATGTTCGTCAGCTTGGCGCAAGATCCACCGCCACTGCTCGAGTGGTTCGCCTCCCATCCCGACACGTCACCGCTGGGTTTCAGCCGTCACGAGATGGGCAACCTGAGAGTCGGCACGCGAACGGTCTCCGAGGTCGACGCGAACTGGAAGATCCTCGTCGAGAACTACATGGAGTGCCTGCACTGCCCGCGCGTCCACCCCGAACTCGTCGACGTTGTGCCGTTCTATCGCGATGGTTCGGTCATCGACCCGAGCCGTAGCGATGGTGGCGTGTCGTTGCTCTCCGGGGGTACCGGCTTCACACCGAACGGCCGATCCGTCCTTCCCCTACTGGACTCGATGTCGGTCGCTGATGGCGAGGATTACTTCGGCCTGATGCTGTTCCCGAACCTGATGATCGACGTCACCGGCACGTGCATCATGGCGACCACCTTGCACCCCCGAAGCGCCGGCCACACCACCATCGTCACGGAGTACCTGTTCGACCCGGAGACCATTGCCGAACCCGGCTTCGACCCGAGCCCCGTGGTCGATTTCAACGAGTTGGTCGGCCGCCAGGACTACGACGTCTGCGAGATGGTGCAGCGCGGAGTGCGGTCCCAACGCTTCGATCACGGAGTGCTCGCCGACAAGGACTCCCTGATCACCTCGATCAACGAGCGCTACCTGGCCGAACGCCTCGGTTCCTGAACTCGTCAGTCCGTCGGCCGGGTCCGGCGAAGGACCGGGTCGGCGACAGCAAGTGCCCGGTCGGCGATGCGCATCACCCGTCCGGCCACACCCGGGGTCTCGTTGTCGATCAGGTTGCCCATCACGGCAAGGGTGATGTTCGCTGCGGTCTGCGTGCCGACCGAGAGTCGCAAGCCACTGCGCAATAACAACGGATGACCGATGATGAAGCTGAACCGCCGCCCCGTTCGCAGAAACGCATCAAAGCGCTCGCCAACCAGGCGGTCGTAGACATCGGGTGCAGTTGACGGATTCGCGATGAAAAGATCGGTGGCCAACATGCCGCTCTCGAGGCCGTAGTCGATGCCCTCGCCGTTCATCGGGTTGACGAAGCCGGCCGAATCGCCGACGGCCACCCAACCAGGACCGTGGCGACGCACGCTGCTCATCGGCAGCCGCCATGCTCGGGGTCGTTCGAGATACGGACCGAGCGACCATTCGTCGCGGACGATCGCCGCGTACTGATCGAGCAGGGTGTTCAGATTGAGTTTCTTGAAGCCTTGCATCGTGCTCAGTGCCCCGACCCCGATGTTGACCGTGCCATCACCCGCTGGGAACATCCAGCCGTATCCGGGTACCGGCGTGCCGTGTTCGTCGCGCAGCGACAGGCACGCTTCGAGATGACGCTCGGCATGGCGAGGCGTCTGCGCATACGCCCGGATCGCGAGCCCGAACGGCTCGTCCGGGTCTCGCTCAGCCCCGACCATCTTCGCGGCAGCCCCTTGTGCGCCCGCTGCCAGAACGGTCATCGGCGCAGAGAAGGTCTCTCCCCCGGCCGTGACGCCTACGACCCGCTTCCCATCGAGGACCGGCAGGGCTTCGGTTTCGAACCGGACATCGGCTCCCGCAGCGATCGCGAGGTCGATCAGGTGGGTGTCGAACCGGCGCCGCGGCCAGACTGCGCCGTGGTTGGGGAACCGGTCCGTTGTCGGCCAAGCCAACTCCCGGCGCTTCTTGCCGGCAATCATCCGCAGTCCGTCGATGCGATGGGCGCTGCTGATGTCGACGTCCAAGTCATGCAGGGCTGCAACCGCACGCGGTGTGAGGCCGTCGCCGCAGACTTTGTCGCGACCATGCGGACCCTTTTCGAACAGCGTCACCCTGACCCCGGCACGAGCCGCTCGAATCGCCGCCGCAGCTCCGGCTGGTCCGCCCCCGATGACGAGCATGTCCCGATGAATCACCCGTCCAGCCTGCCAGCGACCGCGATGGAACACACGGTGTCGTCCGACTCGTCGCCTTTGGAGAATCGAGGCCGGCAAGCAAGCGGCAACGGTCAGTGAATACCGCGTGCTGATGCGATGAACTCGAGGAAACGTCCCTTTCCGTTCAACTGCCCCTCGCCGGTGAGCATCTGGTCCATCCCACCGCCGATGATCATCAGCTTGTAGCTCTCCTGCGCCGTGTCGAACCGAATCTCACCCAGATCAGTGGTGAGGAAGTGAGCCATTCCCCCACCGAACCCGTCGACGGAAGACTTGACGATGTCGCCTCGGCGAATCGTGACCGGCGGCTCCTTGGCTTGGATCTTGCGGTCGACGACGACCATCACGATCCTTTCCGGCGTGACACCGATGACGAACAGCTTGGAGGAGAAGGTCTTCGCCTGGGTGGCTTGCAGCACGCCAAGCAACGGCTCGTCCGGTTGCAGGAGGGGGCGAATCAGCTCCTGGTAACGCTGGTCGGCTTCACCAGCCTTGTCCTCGATCCAACCCATCGCTCGACGGTAGACCCATTTCAGGAGGCGGGCAATACCTGGTTCGCGTACCAGGCAGCCAGTCGTCGTAGGCCCTCGTCGATCGAGACCGTTGGTTGCCATCCGAGATCGTCACGGGCCGGGCGCGGATCGAACCAATGCGCCGTGCCCAACTGTTCGGCCATGAACCGCGTCATCGGCGGTTCAGTCTCCACCCGACCCAGTCTCGCAGCGGTCCGCCAGATCCCTTCGATCATCGAACCAGCGGCCAGCGCGACTCGCCGGGGCACCTCCTTCGGCGCGATATCGACACCGGCTGCGTGGCAGATGCCGAGCACCAACTCCCGGATCGGGCGCGGTTCTCCATTGGCGATGACGTAGGCCTTGCCGACACAGGCGGCCCCCGGGATCGCCGAGTCGAGCGCGGCAACCAACGCGCTCGAGGCGCCATCGATGTAGGTCGTGTCGATCAGCGCCGAGCCGTCACCGACCAGGACAAGACGGCCGGCACGGGCACGCTCGACGATTCGACCGACGAGTTGGGTGTCGCCAGGGCCCCAGACCAAGTGGGGGCGAATCGCCACCACCGCCAGTGAATCGCTCGAGGCGGAGACCGCGAGGCGCTCGCCGATCGCCTTGGACTCGGCATAGAAGGCACCTTTGCGACCGGTGACCGGTGGAGTTGCGATCTCACCGACCAGCGCGTGGCCGGCGTGCGCGACCGATGGGGTACTGACGTGGACAACCCGTGAGACCCCATTGCGGCGCGCCGCTTCGATCACGGCAGCCGTTCCATCGACGTTGATGCTGCGGTAGTCCTCCCAATCGCCGACGACGCCAACCTTGGCGGCCGCATGGATGATCGCATCGCATCGCGCTGCGGCTGAGGCGACCAGGTCGACGTCGCGGATGTCGCCGAGCACCTGCTCTGTCTGGACCTCGGCTCGGTTGCGTTGAATCAGCACGACCTCGTCGCCGCGAGCGAGCAATGCCTCAGCCGTTCGCCTCGCAAGCAGACTCGACCCGCCCGTCACCAGGACCCGCATCACCACTCCGGCCCTAGTCCTATCGTTTCAGTAGGGCTGGGTGGGGGAGCGCTCGCAGACTTGTGAGCCGAGTAACGCGGAATCCGCGGTATTGGGCTCACGAGCTTGCGAGTTTTCTCCGAGCCTTGATTTAGGGCTGCGGCAAGCGCGGCCCCACCATTCGCGTGCCTTACCATGCCCGTTTGGCCCGGTCACCGGACAGGACCGCCGCGGCCCACGCACCGACAGCAGCCCGATCGATCTTGGTGTTGTGGCGAATGTCCACCGGCAGTGCTTCGACCGTCAGCACCGCAGCAACCTGAAGTTGCACGGCAGCCCGCACCGCAGCTGTCAATTGCTCATCTGCGAGGCCATCCCCGCCGCCGTCGCGTTCGACGACCACGACGAGCTGTTGGCAACCGTGCGGCCCGACACCGACGGCTGCTGCACGCTCCACGCCGGCGATCCGTTCGACCATGACCTCGACCGGTACCGGTGTGACGGGACCTTGCACGGTGTGGATCACGTGAACGTTGCGCCCTTCGATCCACAGCCGACCGTTGGCGTCGATCCGACCGACGTCACCGGTGCGATGCCACACGAAGCCATCCACATCATGAGGGCGGGCGTCGTGCTGGGTCTGCCACAGTTGGTCGTAGCCGTCGGACAACCACGGAGCGCGCACCAATACCTCTCCCATCGCCCCCGGCTCGATCGGTGACACCACGAAGTCCGCGTCGAAGTCGAGTGTGGCGATCATCACCTGTACCGAGTCGACGGG
>JANOEM010000108.1:0-18110 GCA_031413195.1 Actinomycetes bacterium | reverse complement strand
AACAGTGCACCGACGATGCCGAACAGTTCCACCGCGAGCAGCACACTCAACAGCACCGACAACGGGTTCACCTTCACCTTGCGTGCCATCAACCACGGGTAGATCACGCCGTTCTCGACCTGCTGGTAAACGACGAAGAAGATCAGCGAGATGAGACCGGCAGTGGGCGAGTGGAGGTACGCAGCCAGCACGCACACCGACGCCCCCAGAGTCGCGCCGACGAGCGGCAGCAGGTCGGCGAACGCGACCCACAGCGCCAGCACGACAGGACTCGGCACACCGAGCGCGACGAGGCACACGAACGCGGCTGCCCCCGCGATCGCGCTGATCAGCAGATTGCCGATCATGTAGCCGCTGACGGCCGCCGCAGCGTCCGATGCGACTCGGTTGACCTTCGCGTGCTCCCGGCGTGGGATCAAACCACGCACCGTCCGTGCCATCGCCCCCGACTGGGTGAGAAAGAGGAACGTGATCAGCGTGATCGTGATGAACGCGAACGCCGCGCTCAACACGGTCTTGGCCGTGTCGAACGACGACGATGTGAGACGGTCGGCCGCCCGCGTCAACTCGGCTTCGTTGTCCTTGACGTAACTCTCGACGTGCAACTGCTGCACGATCCGGCCGACAGGACCCCTACCGTCGGCCGCCTTGCGTACCGTGCCCGGCAGGTCGGTGAGGATTGCCGCCAGTTGTGTCCGCACGGGAAGCACAAACAGGACCACCAGTCCAACCATCGTGAGCAGTGTCGAGAACACGACGATAGCGGTGGCCAAC
The DNA here is from genome assembly GCA_031413195.1 of Actinomycetes bacterium. Taxonomy (GTDB): domain Bacteria; phylum Actinomycetota; class Acidimicrobiia; order Acidimicrobiales; family Ilumatobacteraceae; genus WLMZ01. The sequence goes on along the minus strand of JANOEM010000108.1, from coordinate 17,336 downwards.
GTGCGCCTGCCACGGACACGTTTCTGCACGATGCTGACGAGCGGCGCCAGCACGATCGCGAAGAACCCGGCGATCAGCACCCATGTGAGGATCCGGGCCGTGGCAAGGACAACCAGGATCGTCAGGTAGGTGGCGAGCACGACGCCGACGGCTCCGGCGATGCTCCGCCACGGCACCGCGGACCACGAGCCCGGTTCGTCGGCCCGACCGTTGTCGGGAGAGTCGTACATCGTTCCCGAGTGTTCCCCGAACCTCCCTGTCTCAAACCCATCCGGCTCCGGTTCTCCCGGGGCGGGTCGCGAAGAGCGGCGCTTCAGTCATGGACCGCCAACGTGATCACGAACGGAATGTGATCGCTGCCCAGAGGCTTCAAGTTGCGGATCTTCAACGCGACGATCTGGTCGCTCACGAGCGCCTGGTCGAGGCGGGCGACGACACCGAAGACGCCGAGTGGCCAGACCGACTTGAGCGAGAAGGACGGTTTCCATGCCTGACCCAGCGAATCGATCGCGTCGTCGAGCCCGACCTTCAGCAGTTCGTCGAACTGTGGACGGAATTTGGTGCTGTTGAGATCTCCCGCGACGACCAACGGGCCGGACACCGTCGGGACATAGGACTTCAGTTCGTCGATCTGGTCCTTCCAGATCTCCTGACCATCCTGGTCGAACGTCGACCTCGGATTCAGCGCAGCGATCGTCGTGAGGATGCCACCGACCTCCACCTCGGCAACGGTGAGTCGAAGACGTCCGATGGAGCGCATCGTCGAGCCCGGGCCGAGCGGAAGACGCGACGCGATGGCGACTGCATAGTCGCTGGTGTCGGTGGGGTCCGACACCCGGTGAGGGTGCGATACGTCGCCGCCGACGGAATCGAAGATGCACATGAACTCCGGCGTCGCCTCCGCGATCACGATCACCTCGGCGCCGCTCTCGGTCAGTTGTTGGGCGGTCGCCGCAGGTGTGGCGTTGTCCACGTACACGTTCGCGACGGCCAGATGGAACTGCGGCGCATCGTGTGCCCAGGATGGCACGCGTTGGGAGACCAGTCTCGGGCCCACGAGTACGCCGTGGTAGACGGTCAGGACAGCGCCGGCACCGGCGAGCAGCAGATGCCCGGTGATCAGCGCCGTGACGGAGATCACCGGCGCCAGGAAGAGCACCAGTGGCAGCACGTCGTACGCGACCGCGAGCACCGAGCCCTCGTCGACCTTGAACCAGATCTGCAGGCGATGGGTCACGACAACTGCCGCCAACGACGCACAGAGGAGCCACCCGATCGCGGGGAAGACCGGCACGGTTCTGCTGCTGAACTCGTCAGCTGAGCCGTCGATGTGGCGAGCGACGAACGGGATCGCCACGACGAATACTCCGCCGATGATGGCGCACACGAATGCGGGGAAGCCGCGACTCACTCGGTGTGACGCTGTGGTCGCCGCGCCCTGTTTCGCTGTCATCGGGGCGTGGTCGAGCGGCTTGCGGGGGACGGCACGCGAATCGTCACAGCATGGGGGACGACGTGGACGCGCAGTTTGTTGGTCTTCTGACGTGCTCCTCCATCGAGTTCGTACGGCAGTCGTTTGCGGGTTTCGACCGTGATCTTGACGGCCTGGGTCATCTGGATCAGCGGGGACTTCTCGGCGTGTCCGATGGATGCGCGGGTGAGAGTACGTAGCCACTGCCATGCACCGTCGGCGGTCATCACCGCGACGTCGAGCTTGCCGTCGTCGGGTGAGGCGTGATCGAAGGCGGTGACTCCGCCCCCGATGGATCCCACGTTGGCGATGAGTACGCAGCTGGCCTTGTCGTCGAACCAGGTGTGGCCGTCGGTACGAACGGTGGTGCGCACCGGGGTCGAGCGGATGTGTCGGGCGCCGGTCCAGATGTAGGCCGCGCGGCCGAAGCGGTCCTTCATCTCCGAGTCGGCGTCGCGGATCATCAGCGCGTCGAGACCTATGCCAGCCATCACGGCGAAGTGCTCGCCGTTGATCTTCCCCACGTCGATCGTGTGATTGTTCCCGTGCAGGCCGACTTCGACAGCTTGCTCGAGGTCGATCGGGATGCCCAGGTTGTTGGCCAGCAGGTTGGCCGTACCTGCGGGAAGGATCGCTAGCGTGACGGGTGAGCCCACGGTGGCGTCGATGCAGCGCTGGACGCTGCCGTCGCCACCCCACACGAAGATGAGATCTGCGCCCTTCTTGATCGCTTCGTTCACACGGGCGGGCACCTTGCGGCTCTTCGGTACCTCGAGCCAGATCGGATCGGTGACTCCTTGCTCGGTGAGCACGTCGCGCAGCCGACCGAGGCCACCTCCGAGTACCTTGCCGCTGTGTGCGATGACGGCTACAGAAGTCATATGTGAATCCTTGGGTTCGGGGAGGCGGGGGCGTTCCCGGGGGGCGATTCGGTGGCAAGGACGGCGCTCGCCTGTTCGACGGGTGCGCCGAAGTGCAACAGTCGGCCGCCGTACGCGATCGAGCACAGCGCGAAGCAGGCCCATCCCAGAGCCGCACCGGCGATCACATCCGTGAGCCAATGTGCCCCGAGCAGGACTCGACTCATCGCGACGGCGACGGTGATTCCGCCGGCCACACCGGCCAGGACGGCCTTGGTGCGACGGCCGCGGCGACGGCCGACTACCAGAGCGATCGCCGCGTACGCGGCCGCACTGGCCGCGGTGTGGCCGGACGGGAATGAGGAGCCTGACGCCGTGACGAGCCGGGCGATGTTGGGTCGCTCACGTCCCACGGCGAACTTGATGAGGTTGGTGACGATGAGTTGACTCACCACCACGGTGGCCAGAAAGGTGGGCACCGCCCGCGTGGGAAGGCGGCGGTACTCGATGATCGACACTCCGAGGCAGACCGCGATGACGACCGGCGTACTGCCCAATTGGGTGATGATGCGCAGGACCGAGTCGGTGGTACCTGTGGTGTGCGCCGCACCCCAGCGGGCGGCGGAGTCATCCCACTGCGCGAACCCTGCGCGGGTCTGGACCATCTCGAGCACGAGGCCGACCGCGAGCGTGAGGCCGGCGACCGCTCCGAGTGCGACCGTCAAGAGCCATCCGGTGGCCTTGGTGGTGTCCCGACGGTCGAGGACGAATCGTCGCAGCGCCGGGTGCCGATGCGCCTGTTCGACGAGACCATCCGCGCCTCCGCGCACATCGGCGGGATCGGTTCGACGCCCGCGACGCGCGACGAGTGTGAGTACGACGGTCACCACGACCGTAGCGACAGCGACAGCGATCAGGATCGGCACCGGCGACCTCCACCGGAGAGCGACATCACACCACGATCCGATCGCCCTCGGCCGGTTCCAGGGAATCCGCCGTGGCACCACCGACCTCAGCACTCGGGTTGACGATTGCGGCTCCCTCGGGCGATCGTGCCAGCACTACAGCGGTGAGTGCAACCGCAGCGCCGCCCAGGACGATGCCGGCAAGAGTGTCGGAGAGGAAGTGCATACCGCGGTACATACGCGACAGGGAGACGATGACAGGGACGAGCACGGTGACGAGCACGACCAGGATCCGCGCCCAACGCTTTCGGGTGTGCCAAAACACCACCACGGCGATAGCGGCGTAGGCCGCGGCGGCGGCGCTATGCCCGCTCGGGAAGCTGGAGCCGACCGGCGAATCATCCAGGCGGGGCACGTCTGGTCGATCCCGCCCGACGACCGTGGTGACCACAATGAATGCGGCGGCTTCGATGACGAGCGAGACGACCAGGAAGACCGGTTCGAACCAACGTCGCCAGAGCCTCAGGAACACGAGAGCGAGAAGTGCCGTCACGACGACCTTCGTGGTCGTCTCTGCCAGCAGCGACCCCCACTCGGTGACACGGTTCCATGTTGGGGTCCGCTGTTCGACCAGCCAATCCGCCACGCGTTCGTCTGCGCGCACGATCGCTCCTCCTACCAACGGGCCGGTGAGGAGTGAGCCGACGCAGATCCACACCACCGTCAGGGCCACCCAACCACACAGCAGTTGCAAGCTCTGGCGCCGGTGTACAGGCCACGTCTCTCGAAGGCCACCGCTGTGTTCGGTCACGGGGCTTGCAGTTTTCGATGGGTGAACGTCGCCAGGCAGAACAGCCCATACGCCGCGAATCCGACACCGATGACGACCACGACCAGGAGGCCCCAGGTCTCGCTGGCCAGGCGTCGAAGCGCACCATCCAGACCGGTGCCCTCTGCGGCGTCGTACGTGACGGCGGCACGGAGCAGGAAGAAGCCGATCAGCCCGATACCGAGGCCGCGCCCGATCTCGCCGACCACACCGAGCCGCTCCGTCAACCGGCGTCGCTGCGGCGAGAGCGCTGACAGGTCGAGTTCGTCGGTGACATCACCACGGACACCTTTGGAAACCCGGTAGAGGCCCGCTGCGATGGTGATCGCTCCCACGAGGCCGATGAGGAGGCGGCCGCCGGAGTGCGCCATGAGATCGCCCGACAGCGAGGTCACCTTGGTGTTGCCATTCGGATTGGCACGTCCGCTGCGGGCGAGCGAAATCGCCGTCACAGCGAACGTGGTGTAGATCACCGCACTGACCACGTAGCCGATGCGCGTGACCCACGCCTTGGTGTCATTGCTGCCGGGAAGCAGCGCAGAGACGACGCGCCACGCGGCGTAGAGCAGCATACCCCCTGCCAAGGCCCACATCAGCAGAGCGCCGCCCGACAACTGTGCGATCGTCTTCAACGCTCCGGTCGGACTCGCCTCATTGTCCGGTGTGGTAGCCGCGCTGGACCAGCCCGACGCCTTGGCGGCGATCAACAGGGCCAACACACCTGTCACGAGGTAGACGACACCCTTCGCGAACCAGCCGGCACGACCGAACTTCACGATCCCCGGATGGTCGCTCGCAATACGACCGATGGGGTTGGACGGCAATGCGTGAGCGCTTGACATTGGAAGCTCCTTCGACCGAGCACTTGTACCCGGATGTGCCCGACGGCAAACCCACAGCAACTTCAGCTGGACGGCCGTCCGGTCCGGTCAGCTGCCGATTACGAGCGTGACCGGAAGACGCTGACCCCACCGGGGCCCACGAGGGCGGCGGCCACAAGCAGCACCACGCCGAAGATGATCTGTCCCTGCAGCAACTGCACGATTCCGACGATCGCGATGATCACGGCGATGATCCACAACAAGCTTGCATTCACGTGTACTGCTCCTCTCACGGCGGGCTGTTCCGCCGGTGTGGCAAGTGCATACCCGAAACCTTCCGTTCCAAACCGGAAGGCCGCCGGCCCTGCCTTCCCGAAGTCGCGTAGTGGCAGTGGCAATTTCGGCGTTTGGACCAGCCAGGCACTGGGTAGGCCCAATCGGTATGCTCAGCTGCGTCATGAACCGATGCCGCCGGCCCACGCTCCGCCGGCCAGTTGCCCGATGAGCCGGCCCGTGACCCGGCCGAATGCGCCGAGGGACCCCGGCGCATTCGTTCGCGACTACGAGGGCAAACTGCAGTCTCTGCACACCACCAGAGGCGACGTGTCGACATGGTTGCGGGCCCGGAACTGCGATGCCGAGATGGTGGAACGGGCCGCGCTGGTAGCCAGCGAGCTCGCGTCAAATGCGCTGCAAGCCGCGCCCGGTCACCCGTACAACGTCGTGATCGTGGATGTCGGCCCTCGGCTCGTCGAGCTGACTGTGAGCAATCCGTTCCTCGACGGGACACCCCCGGATCGTGCGCAATGGTTCCCGACCACGCCGTCCGCTCCACGTGGTCGCGGGCTCTCGATCGTTGCTGCGCTCAGCCGCGATGTGCGTGTCGACGTTGACGCCGACCACGTCCGAGTGACGGCACTGCTGCAGACTGCACTGGATCGATGATCGACGCGAGCGACTCGGATCTCGGGGAGCCACCGAACGCACATGGCATCGCCGATGCAGAGGAACTCGAGTTGTTCCGCCTGTATGCACAGACACAACGCCGGTCGCTGCGCAACGCACTGGTCGAACGGTACATGGGCCTCGCGGTGCACATCGCCAAGCGCTACTGGCGGACGGGCAGTGAGGACGACATTCGCCAAGCAGCCATGGTGGGGTTGATCAAGGCAGTCGACCGTTTCGATCCGGAGTTGGGCGTCTCCTTCGTGACCTTCGCGGGATCGACCATCGAAGGCGAGATGAAGCGATACCTCCGAGATCGAACGTGGATACTCCGGGTCCCTCGCGGCGCAAAGGAGCTGCACCTTCTCGTGCGTCGCGCAACCGACGAACTGCACCAACGCAACGGTCGGTCACCAAGCGTCGCCGAGGTTGCGGCGCACCTCCAGGTTTCCACCGAGGACGTGCTGCGCGGCCTCACCGCCACAGCTGCCTACGACGTCGGGTCGATCGACGGGCCGACCGACTCGGGAGCGCCTGGCGCCGACCGTTCCAGTGCACTCGCAGCCCCAGATGACTCGATTGCCCATCTGGTGGACGCGCAGGTGGTGCAACGGCTGCTGGCCGACCTCCCGGAACGGGAGCGCGAGATCGTCCGGCTGCACTTCTTCGAGGAGAAGTCCCAGGCTCAGGTGGGCGAGATCATGGGGATTTCTCAGATGCACGTGTCTCGGCTGCTGCGACGGTCGTTCGAGATCATGCGGAAGCGGATGAGCGACGGCTCGGGCCACGACTGAGCGGCACGATAGGCTGCGAATCATGCTGGAAAAGGGGTCGCAACTCAGCGTCGTTGCAGTCGACGACGGGTGGTCCATCGAAGGCGAGATCGATGCGCATACCGCCCCCCGCTTGGCCGAGATCCTTGCTGATCTGCCGGATGCCGATGTTGTGCTCCACTTCGGCGGCGTCACGTTCATGGATTCCAGTGGCCTGCGGGTACTCGTCGAAGCCACCACCCGTGATGTCGGCACCCCTCGCGCCCTGATCATCAGCAATCCGTCTGCCGCCGTTCGGCGCGTGGTCGCGATCAGCGGGCTCAACAAGACGCTTCAGTTGCGCGACTGACGCCCGGCACCCGCGGCGACTGTTTCGTAGGCGTCGGGCGACGCTCGTTTCAGATGGCCGGAGACTGGTTATACACGGGTCATGCGGACGGAGACGATCGGCCAGCCCAACGTGAACGCCGCGTGCACGCCGGACTCGCGGCAGACGGATATCGTTCCATGATGATGTCGGACAAACCCTCTTCGGATCGCGATGATCGACGCGCCCGAGACTCGATCGATATCACGCTTCCGCTCGACACGCGATACATCGCAACCCTTCGGTTGCTCACGGCATCGCTGGCCGCCGACGCAGGGTTCAGCGTGGACGAGATCGACGACCTGCGACTGGCCATCAGCGAGGTCTGGTCGATGATGGCTGAATCCGCACCGGATGGGCGCGTCACAGCACGCTTCTCTCCGAACGATGCCGGCCTCGCCGTCACGCTCACGCTCGCCGAGTCGCACACCGACGTGAGCGTCGTCGGAGCTTTGACGCTCGATGAGTTGGGACGCAACATCCTCGAGATGGTGGCCGATTCCTACTCGATAAGCGGACACGACGTCACGATCACCAAGCGCGCCTCCGAGGTCACCGCCAACTGAGCTAACCGCCGCTCAGCAATCGAACCGCTCAGCAATCGATCGTGCCAACGTGAAGGTAGGGCACAAGGCCGGAGATGTCGAAGAGCCGCCGCACGGCCTGCGACGGGTCGGCCATCACCACGCGCCGGCCGCTTTGCTCTGCTCGCTGGTGCGCTTCGATCAGGGCGCGGAAGCCGCTGGAGTCGATGAACGTGACGCCCGAGAGATCGAGGATGATGTCGGACTCTGCGTCGGGGAGCGGGTCGAGGTGGCTGACAAGTAGGTCGACGCCGGCGGCATCGATGTCACCGAGCAGCCGGAGACCGTTGGGTCGACGCTCGATCTGCAGGATCGGTGACTCGTCGCTCATCGGCTCAACCTACTCCCGCACGACAGCGAGTTGTCCACGCCGGCAAATTCACGGGCCGGCAAATTCACAGGCCGGAAGCTTTGCACGCTGTCAGTCACGGAGCAGCACCAGGACGGCGACGTCGTCGGCACTCGGCCGTTCGAGCGCGTTGAACACGGAGTCGACCAGTGCCTGTCCGGTGGACGTGTCTGCCGACTTCAGCACGCGACGCAATCGCTCCAGGCCGACATCGATCGACTCGACACGGCGCTCGGCCAACCCATCGGAGTAGAGCACCACTGCGTCACCCGGGCCGAGGTCGACGGCGACCACACGGCGACGATCCGGACCGTCGAGGCCGAGAGGCAGTCCACCATCCGGCAACTGTTCGACCACACCGTCGGCGCGACGTACCATCGGCGGTACGTGGCCCGCCGAGATCACGCGCATCTCTGCATGATCCGCAGTGAACTCAGCGACAACCATGGTGCTCAACAGCGCGCCGCGCACGTCGACGGAGAACCCGCTCAACCGATCCACGAGGTCTTCCAACTGCAGGGTCGGTGCCAGCGCAGAGAAGGCGGTGCGCATCTGGCCCATCGCGGCCGCAGCCTGGAGTCCATGTCCGACCACATCACCGAGGCCGAGCAAGACGCGACCGTCGGCAGCAACAGCCACGTCGTACCAATCGCCGCCGATCTGCAGGCCGCGGGTGCCCGCCTCGTACAACGCACCAAGTGACACGCCCGGCACCTCGGGAAGTCGTGCCGGCAGCATGCTGCGTTGCAGCTGTTCTGCAACGCGGCGGTCGCGCTCGTTGCTCCCGGCGCGCTCCAATCCCAGACCGACGAGCTCGACGACCGTTGCGAGGGTTTTGCGCATCTCTGCGTCGAACGTGACCGGAGTTGTCCACGCGAACCCCATCGCCGTACGACCGCGTTGGATCGGATAGACGGACAGCGCCTCGAAACGTGAGCGCGCAGCATCATTTGCGTCGCTCGGGAACTGTGCGACCATCTCGTCGTACGTCGCCAGTTCGATCACCTCGCCGGTCAGTATCGTCCGGCCCATCGGTGTCGAGGCGTCCATGGCCACCCGAGGCCAGCGGCCCTCTCTCCCGGGTTCGATGCCGGCGCTGTGCCACATCTCGATCTCGCCGGTTTCGGCGTCGACGATGCCGATGTTGGCGAATGCCGCACCAGCCAGGTCGCCGCCGATTCGAGTGGTGCCCTGCAGAATCGATCCGACGTCGGTCGCGCCATTGAGTGCCCGAGCAAGCTGGAACATGCGGTCGGACCGCAACCGCGCCGAGGTCTCGACATCGGCGAGGCGAATGAGTTCTCGATGCGTTCGCATCCGCTCGGTGATGTCGAGTGCGGACGGCACCATTGCCACCACTTCGCCGACCGCATCGAGGATCGGCGCAAGCTGCAGGTCGACGGTGATCGACGGGCCGTCGGCCGCGCGGAACTCGACGTCGAACCGGCACGTCGCGCCCTGCGCGCACTGCTCGACCGCCTCACGCACCGCCGTGCGCGAGGCGGCAGCCGCTGACCACCACGACGTCTCCCAGAACGGACGCCCGACGACGTCGTCGAGCGTCACCGACGCCGCTTCGAGCGCTGCCTCGTTGACGTACGTCACGCAACCCGTCGGATCGAGGACACCGACGAAGGTCGGCAACGCATCGATCAGGTCCAGCATCAGGCTGCGATCGAGGTCCCCCCGCTTCAGCAAGGTGCGCAGCGCGAGTTCGGCCATGACGGCAGCGGCGAGGTCGACCATCAACGACACCTCGGCAGCCGTCCAGCGACGAGCCACACGATCGATGACACAGAAGCTGCCGAGCACGTTGCCGTTGGCATCGACGAGCGGGATCCCGAGGTAGGCCACGACCCCGAGATCCAAGGCGCGGTTGCCGATCAGTCGTTCGTCGGTGCGCGCATCCTCGATGATCAGCGGACCGCCACTCACGAGCGTGTACTGACACACCGAGTGCGGTAGCGGAGTCTCGCTGATCGCCTCGCCGTCCTCACCGGCGCCAAGACTGCATGCTAAGTACAGACGCGAGGCGTCGATCAGGGACACCAGCGCGACGGGCGCACCGATCAGCTGCCGCGCCAAGCGTCCGAGGCGCTCGAGGGACTCATCAGGTCCGCCGTCGAGCAAACCGGTCGCCGACACCGCTGCGAGCCGGGAGGGATCGCGGAGTACCGCATCCAGGTCACGAAATGGCACGTCCGGAGCATAGTGATCCGCACGAGGGCCCGTTCGCGACGCGCGACCTGGTTCGCCGCGTTTGGACTGAGAACGGTCTTAGTTCGTTACGAGCGGGTCCGACCGGTGACACGTCGGGCGACGTCGACTCTCAACCGGGTGGGATCGATGCCCTGATCGACCGTGTCGAGCAGGCGCTCGATCTCGTGCCGGGTGCGGCTCTCGCGCCGCTTCCCGCGAGCCGCAACCCCCAGCCCGACAAACAGCGCGACAGGTGTGGCCAGGAGCACCGCCGGCGTTGCCACGACCGCGCCGGCAACGAACACTGCCGTGGCGGTTGCAGCGGCCGCCGCCCCGGTGACGATCGACGTCTGGCGATCGTTGGATCGATCCGCGCTCACCCGGACCACACAACCTCCGAGACCCGTGTCGCGAGCCGTTGCAGTCACGCTGCGCAGATCGCCGAGCTTGCCTTCGCCGGTCGCTGTTCGAACCGTACGCACGGCGGCCCCGACGAGGCCGGCTCGTTTCGTCCACACGACGACTCCACCGGCCGGATCGACACGGCGCAGATCTCGGCGGAGATGATGACCGTCGACCATCCAGGCATCCATGCGTTCGAGGATCTCGGGAGCGGTACCCGCGATCTCGTTGTCGACCGAGACGACCGTTGCCCCGACGAACCGATCGCCATGATGCGCGGGAATCGGCGGACCGAGCCGTTCGATCGCAAGTGAGCGGCGCACCGCTTCGACGGACAAGCCGACCTCGTCGGCGGCGGCCAGCAAGCTCGCCGGGCTGATTCCTGGTGAATCATCGACGTCGCCTCGAGACGGTGACGATGCCGATGACGATGCCGTTGACGATGTTTCGAGCTCAAACGCTCGACCCAGGACGCGGGCGACCACATCGGGGTCGAGTGGCGCCTCGCCTTCGCGTGCGTTCATCTGTTCAGCCTAGAGACCGCAACCAACCCAGGGGCCTGCCGATCGAGGTCGATACGATCGATTCATCACCACGAACCTTGCCGGGCTCCCGCCCAAGCTGTCCTTGCGAGCCCGGATGTTGCGAGTCGCCGTTGCGTGGCCGTTGATCGCGTTCGGGATCGCGCTGCTGCTGCAGGCGCATCTCGGCGTTGCCCCGTTCGACGTGTTGAACACCGGAGTCGCCAATGCATTCGATGTGTCGTTTTCGATCGTCTACCCCTGTGTGGCTTTGATCTTCTTCGCGGTCGGTGCGCTGCTCGGTGGTCGCATCGGTTGGGCGAGCGTTCTCGGAACGTTCGTGATCGGTCCGTTGATCGTCGTCTTTCGCGATCTCATGCCCGAGCCGGACCCACTGCTCATCCGGTTCGCGATGTTGACTCTGGCAACGCTCATCCTCGCCGGCTCGGTATGCCTGGTGATCACGGCCGAGCTCGGGGCCGGCCCGACCGAGGTGTTCATGCTTGGGTTGATCAACCACAACGTCCCGATCGTGTGGGCCCGCTGGATCAGCGACGGGTTGCCGCTGATCGTTGGCGCGATGCTCGGCGGCGCGGTAGGCATCGGAACCATCATCTTCGCCGTGGCACTCGGTCCGCTGATCAAGATCGGCCTCGAACTTCTTCACTACGTGCCACCCCACCAACCGGAACTCACCCAGGCGCAAGCCTGAATACCGTTACGATCGTTCCGTGAGCAGCGAGGCCGGACACGAGGCCGAACACGAGACCGAACACGAGACCGAATACGACGCCGGCTACGACTGTGGCCCGTCGATCAGCGCTTCACTGGCGTGGGCGACCTGGGGTTTGTTCGTCGGGCTCGGCATCTTGCTCGTTGGTGTCGGGTTATTCGCAACGGTCGTCGGCATTCGCGGCCAGACCAACGGATACACCGATTGGCAGATCGGCGCGATCGGCGCCGCCTACTACGGCGGATTCCTTGCCGGATCGAAGCTGACGCTGGCCGTGCTGTCACGGGTGGGTCACATCCGGGTGTACTCGGCATGGGCATCGGTGCTGGCAGCGACGATGATCACTGTCGGTCTCGCCGACCAGGCAGAGATGTGGATCGCGATGCGGTTCGTCAGTGGCGTGTGCATCGCGGGCCTGTACGTGGTCGCCGAATCGTGGCTCAACCAGCTTGCGTCGAATGAGAACCGCGGACGCCTGCTTGCGATCTACATGGTCATCACCAGCGCATCGTTCGGACTCGGCCAGTTGATGGTCGGCCAGTTCGGCCGAACGACCGTTACAGCATTCGCCGTCGCCGCGCTGCTGACGTCGCTTGCCGTGGTTCCCGTCGCGCTCTCGGAGGAAGCGGCACCACCACCGATCGAGCACAGTCTCTCGCTGCCCCTGCGCCAACTCGCCCGCCAGGTCCCCACCGGCCTCGGAACGTGCCTGTTGGTCGGTATCGCCCACGGTGCCCTCGTCGGGATGGGCGTGGTCTATGCCACCAGGGTCGGGTTGTCCACTGCTCAGGCTGGCCGGTTCGTCGCAGCAACGGCGGTCGGTGGGGTCATCAGTCAGTGGCCGTTGTCCGCCGCTTCGGACGAACTAGATCGGCGGTTCGTCGGACTGGTCGCTGCGCTGCATGCGGTCGGTGCTGCCGTTTTCCTACTGATCGCCGGACCGCAGGGATGGACAGGACTGCTCGCGATGGCCCTGCTCGGCGCCGCGAGCTTCCCGTTGTACTCGATTGCCGGTGCCTACACCAACGATTGGGTCGAGCCGCAATACGCCAACGGCGCTGCGTCACAGTTGGTGATGATCTACGGCGCGGGCGCGCTGCTCGGCCCCCTGCTGGTCTCGCTGCTCACGAGCATCATCGGCGACAACGGTTTTCCGTGGTCGATGATCGCGATGCACATCGCGATCATCATGTTCCTCGTCTACCGTTTGCTGGCCTGGCGTGCGCCACTGACCAAACGACCCTGGAGCGAGACCTCGCTCGCAACGCGCGCGTTCTTCATCCCCGCCAACGTGGTCTGGATGGGCAACCGGCTCGGTCGCCACGGTCGCAACCGCCTCACCCGCGGCCGCGACGCCGACGAGATCATGCCACCGTAACCGGGCCGAACGGTCCGACAACCGAGCCTCTCAACCAGAACGAACGCAGGCTCGCGTTCAGAACGATTGCGGCCCAGGCGGTCTCAAGAGTGTGCCTCGCGATCAGAACGAAATAGCACTCTCGATCAGAACGTTAGAGGCAGGTTCCTCTTCATGACAGATCGGCCTTGGTTCGAGCGTCGAATCGTGCCGGTGCTACGGGAACGGATGCGCGAGTCGCCGGTGGTCGCGCTGCAGGGGGCCCGATCGGTCGGCAAGTCGACCGTCCTCCGGCTGATCGCCGAACAACACGGCGTCGAGGTGATCGATCTCGATAGCGAGATCCAACGCCGACGGGCGGACGCTTCGCCCACCGACCTCGTCGATGGCGATCCGCCGGTCTGCATTGACGAGTATCAGCGGGTGCCGGGTGTGCTGCAAGCGATCAAGGCGCAGCTCAACCGTCAGCACGTCAACGGAGGGTTCGTCCTCGCGGGCTCATCATCGTTCTGGGCGCTGCCGCGAGGAACCCAGTCGCTGACCGGGCGACTTCATCTGATGGAGATCATGCCCCTGTCCCAGGGCGAGATCGACGGCGTGCGGGAAGACTTCCTGACCGTCGCGCTGGAGGACCCCGATCGCCTCGGGGCCGCGGGGCCGCGGGGGGCAAGGCAACGACACGTCATGAGTACGTACAACGCATCTGCCGAGGCGGGCTCCCTCGTCGATTCGGGGCTGGCAGCTCATCTCCTTGGCATCAGCGCGGAGAAGCTGGAGCGACGAGACGCCGCCATGCTCGCCGAGTTCGGCCACCTGCTCGAAAACTTTCGTCGTCGGCGAACTCCTCAAGCAGGCGTCCTGGCATGACGACGTCGACCACGTCGGACATTGGCGCACAAGCGACGGCGCGGAGGTCGATCTCGTCATCGAAACCTTCGACGGCGACATCGTCGCTTTCGAGGTGAAAGCCCACCAGGAAGCCAGCAATCGCGACGCGTCCGGGCTGCGGATCCTGCGCGACAGCCTCGGCGACAAGTTCCGAGCCGGCTACGTGCTCAACACCGGGCCAGTTGCATATCGCCTCGACGACCGGATCACTGTCGTGCCCATCGATCGGCTCTGGCAACCCGACCTATTGCGAAAGTAGCCACCCGCCATGCTTCTGCGTTCCCCTGCCCGATGCTCACGAGTGCAGCGGGTTGAGCCGCATTTCGGCGGCACGCCGCCGTGACAGGGCAGGATTCGGCCGGGTACCCTGACCCGATGCCGTTGTTCAGCAGGGCTCTTCGCGTCGCCGGATGCCTGCTGATCATTGCCTCGACCGTTGCCGTGAACGATGGTTCCGCCTCGTCTGCTCGTGCATCGATCGTCGACCCGGCTTCGGCGGAAGCCGAGGCACGTCGGTTGACGCGCGACGAGCCGACGTTGCCTGCCGCTCCCCCTGTCGCAAACCCCGCTCTGGCGGGGTGCGATGCACCATTGCTCCAACGCCTGATGGAGAGTGACCCGACGGCATCGCAATGGATCATCGTCGTTGTCCCGACCACCACGTCGACCACCGGCACGTTGTCGATCGCAACGGTGCGCGACGATGCGTGGCATTGCACCATCGCGCCAACGACAGCGCAAGTCGGTGAAGCGGGTCTCCGCCCACTCGTCCAGCGTCGCAGCGGCGATGGCACCACCCCGTCGGGGATCTTTGGTCTCGGAGTCGTGGCAACGCCGCAGGGACCGATCACGTTCTTCGGCAACAGCGCAAACCCGGGCGCGCTCGGCCCGTACCGCAGGATCCAGCCGGGCGACTGCTACGGGGCCAATCCGAACACGCCGGGCTATGGGCACTGGCGGGTGGATGCCACGAATTGCACCGGTGACGACGAACTGTTGCAACTGAACGTGAACACCTACGAGCACGCCGTTCTGATCGGCGCCAACACCGAGCCCGACGTCAGCGGCGATGCCGCAGGAGAACCCGCGTACGCCGCGGCGATCTTCCTCCACCGGACAGCCGTCACGACAGGCGGCGTCGCGAAACCGACATCGGGTTGTGTCTCGATCGGCCCCGAGCAACTGGTCACGGCTCTGCGAACCATCGATCCCGCCCTGCGACCACGGTTCGCGATCGGCACAAGACCAGACCTGTTGGCCACACGGGTGAGCGTCACACGACTTCGACTTCGCTGAACCGCCACGGCATGCGTACGGTCGTGGTGTGCGCACTCCAATCTGTGACCGGCTCGGCATCGAATTCCCACTGTTCGCCTTCTCGCACTGCCGCGACGTCGTCGCCGCAGTCAGCAAGGCCGGCGGATACGGCGTGCTCGGCGCGCTCGCGTTCTCACCCGACCAACTCGAAGTCGAAATGACCTGGATCGATGAGCACATCGGCGGCAAGCCGTACGGCGTGGACTTCGCGATGCCGGAGAAGTTCGTCGGCAAGGGCGAGGAGTTCGGGCTCGATCAACTGCAAGCGCTGATCCCCGACGAGCACCGTGCCTTCGTCGAGTCGCTCCTGGCCGAGTACGACATCCCGCCCATGCCCGAGGGCATGTCCGGCACGATGAAAGCCGCTGGGCTGGGTGTCGAGACGGAAGGTCCGGGACAGGTCGATGTTGCGCTCCGCCATCCTGTCTCGATGCTGGTCAACGCGCTGGGGCCACCGCCGAAGTATGCGATCGAGGCAGCACACAGCAGCGGAGTGTTGGTCGGCGCGCTCTGCGGCTCGCCACGTCACGCCGAGAAGAACGTCGAACTCGGCGTCGATGTCCTCATCGCACAGGGCACCGAGGCCGGTGGCCACTGCGGCGAGATCTCGACGATGGTGCTCATCCCCGAAGTAGTAGACACCGTCGGCCCCGACATTCCAGTACTCGCCGCCGGCGGCATCGGTCGCGGGCGGCAGATGGCGGCCGCAATGGCCCTTGGCGCGCAGGGCGCGTGGACCGGCAGCATCTGGCTCACTGTCGCCGAAGCTGACACAGCTCCGCACGTGATCGAGAACCTGCTCGCTGCCGGCTTCACCGACACGGTGCGGTCACGGTCGATGACCGGCAAGCCGGCCCGCCAACTCCGCACTCGCTGGACCGAAGCGTGGGAGGACCCGGCCAACCCCTCGCCCCTGCCGATGCCGCTGCAAGGGGTGCTCTACGCGCCTGCCGCGCACCGCTTCACCCGAGCCCGGTCGCGGGCATTGTCCGGCCAGCCCGTCGGCCAGATCGTCGGCCTGATGAACTCGGTCCGGCCGGCCAAGGATGTGGTCTACGACATCATCGAGGAATGGATCGAGACGAACCAGCGCATCGCGGACTCCATCGACCGTTCCTGAGCGACTTTCACGCGGAGTGCGTTGATCACCGCTGAACGTGCCGGTAGATTCGGGTTGGGCGTTGTCAGATCTTGGAGTCCCATGAGACACGAAACACGTCCGGTCACCCGAGTGTCGGCGAGGCGCAGGGTCTTCGTGATTGCAGCAGCGCTGATCTCGATCCTGGTCCCGTATCCGGGATTGTTGACTCCGCCGAGGGCTGCCGTCGCTGCTGGCCCCAATGCGGACCCAGCCGCGTTCGTCGCGGTGCAGCCGTGCCGACTCGCCGACACCCGGGCCGGTACCGGCTTCACCCGCATCGATGCCTCGACCCTGCAGATCGGCAGCCGCAACGTGTGCGGCATCCCGGCAACGGCGACCTCGCTCGCGGTGACCCTGACCGTGGTCGATCCGCGGGGACCAGGGTTCTTGACCGCGTGGCCGGCCGACCGTTCGCGACCGACCGTGTCGAACATCAACTTCGCCAGCGGTCAGATCCGAGCCAACGGCTCGATCATCCGAGTCGATGCGATGGGCGCGATTCGGGTTTTCACCAGCGTTGCCGCCGATGTGGTCGTCGATGTCGTCGGCGCGTTCGTACCGAGCGGGGCGATTTCGTCGGGCCGATTCGTTTCCCGACCACCAGCCCGCCTGCTCGATACCCGATCCGGGAATCCGGTGCTCGCGTCGTCGAAAGTGACGGTCGGCGTGCCGGCCGGGGTTCCCGCCGACGCCGTAGCGCTTGCGCTCAACATCACCGTCACCGAGTCCTCCAGTCCCGGGTTCGTCACCCAGTTCCCAGCAGGGCGGACCATGCCGACATCGTCAGTTCTGAACGTCGATCGGCCGGGTCAGACCCGTGCAGCGGCTGGCATCTTTCCGATGTCCTCCAGTGGCGCCTCGTTGTACGTGTCGG
>JANOEM010000107.1:0-7462 GCA_031413195.1 Actinomycetes bacterium | reverse complement strand
CTCCGCCCGTTCGCCCGACATCGTGATCGGGGATCGTTTTGGCGCATCGTGCGGCCCGGGTCTGGCTGATCTGGTCGAGGGCTTGTTCCGCGCCCGCGGCTACACCACCGCCCGCAACACGCCCTATGCAGGGGTGATCGTCCGACAGTCCACAAAGGTCGACGCGACCGATTTCGTTCGCCGGGATGACGGGATCACGATCGCGTCTGCGCCCCGATTAGCTTTCGATCTCGCAGCGACCCTCAGTCCTCTCGACCATGCCTCGGTCGTGGAGCAGATCCTGCACGAGCGGCTTTGTGGGATCGATGCACTCGCAGCCATAGCACGCCGTCTGGCTCACCCCGCCCGACCCGGTTCAGTACGTTTTGTCACCACCCTCAGTGACCGGCTACCGGGCGGGGCGCTCGAATCGCACCCCGAAGTGGCAGTCGCCAAGGCTTTGCAAGCCCGAGGCGTACCGATCCATGCTCAGGCGACCTGGCTGCAGTTGCCAAACGGTGAGCGGGCGCGACTGGATGTCAGCGTTCCGAGTGTCCGCTGGGGTGTCGAGATCGACGTCCATCCGAGCCACCTGTTGTTGGAGGGTACGACCAAGGACAAGCGCCGCGACCGACAGGCGCGTCTCTTGGGTTGGCAGATTGACCGCGTCACCGGGATGGACTTGCTGAACTTCGATACGACGATCGATGAGTTGATCCGGCTCTACGAACGGCGCCGGGACGAGTTCTCTCGCGGTCATCCTCGGTCGGCAACGTGACCTATCCCGCCGACCCGAGGCTTTGCCGCGCGCACGTTCGCGCGCGAAACCCTCGGACGGGGCGAACGCGCGTGAAAGCCTCGGATGTGGGTCAGGTGAGGCCGCGGATGAAGGGGCGGCCGAGGGCGGCTGGTTGGTTGCTGCGATAAGCGAACACCAGCAGCGTCGCGATGGCCATCACGTATGGCAGGGCGGTGAGCAGCGATGGGTTGGCCTGATAGCCGAGCGCCTGGTACGCCGAACCGAGGGCCTGGAAGAACCCGAAGACGATCGCGCCCGCAATGGTTCCCTTCAGGGTCCATCCGCCGAAGATGACGGCGGCCAGGGCGAGATAGCCACGCCCGGAGACACCGTCTGCGGCGAAGCTGCCGCTCTGGCCAATGGTGAGGTAGGCACCGGCCAACCCAGCGCACGCACCGCCGAAGTAGATCGCCTGGCGTCGGCGGCGGTTGACGTGGACCCCCGAGACATCGGCAGCCTGAGGGTTCTCGCCGACGGCTCGGATCTCCAGTCCCCATCGCGTCCGGTACACCATCCACCACGCCAGTGGCACGAGTGGGTACAGCAGGTACAGCACCCAGGTGCGGTTGAACAACGCATCGCCGATCAGCGGGATACTTGCCAGGCCGGGGATGCGCAGTTCCTCGACGCGGACAACCGTCGGGTCGACCTGCGCATCGAGGAATGCCGTGAGACCCACCGCCAACACATTCAGCGTCAATCCGACGACGAACTGATTGGCAGCCAAGCGGTGCGACATGTTCGCCTGGATGGCGGCGACGAGCAACCCGCCCAGCACGCCCATCAACACCGCTGCCCACGGGTTGTGCAACCAGAACGAGCCGAGCGCCCCTGTGAATGCGCCGGTCAAGATCATGCCTTCGACCGAGATGTTCAGCGTGCCGGACTTCTCAGCCACCCACTCGCCGACCGCGGCGAATGCCATCAAGGCCGCGAAACGGACGGTGGAGGAGTACATGGTCGCGGAGGACACGACATCCCACAATGACCCACCGAACGCGTTCACACCGCCATCCCCGAACCCTTGCGATGCCGTTGCAGCGAACTGATCGCCGGCGGCAGGAGCAAGGCAAGCACCAGCATCGCCTGGACCACATCGGCGATCCGGCGATCGACACCCGTCGCAGCGAGGAACCCTGATCCCGTTCGAAGGGCAGCGAACACGAACGCCATCGGCACGGCAAGCGCGACGCGTTCTCGCGCCAGCAAGGCAACGAGCAATCCCTGCCAGCCGATGTTCGACGAGATCGCCCCAGTGAATCGGTCACCGGCCGCACCACCGGTCAGCCACAAACCGCCCCCGAGACCCGCCGCTGCTCCCGAGAACACCAACGCTCCGCCTCCGATCCCGACCGCAGAAACGCCGAAGCGACGGGCAGTTCGCGAATTGAGGCCGAGCATCCGCAACCGAAAGCCGAGCGTGGTCCTCGCAAGAACCAGTCCGACAACGACCGTGAACACCAACGCGATCACAGCCCCCCACGAAACGAGGTTGCCGAAAATGTGCAGGTTGGGCATCTTCGCCGTGTCCGGCAGCGGTTCCCCGTTGTTGGTGCGCGAGGTGTTCTCCTCTGACAGCAGCAACCACTTCCTGGTCAACCCGAAAGTGGTGATCTGGCTCGCGATGAAGATCAGCAGCAGGGTCGAGATCACTTCGGGCACGTTGCGGGTGAACTTCATGACCGCTGCGATTCCGGCCCAGAATCCTCCGACCGCGATTGCGGCGATGAACGACAGGGTCAGCAGCAGCGGTCCGGGCAGATCGAAGGTTGTCGCGACGTACGCGGTCGCGGCTGCCCCAAGCAGCAGTTGTCCTTCTTGGCCGATGTTCGACATGCCTGCTTTGGCGCCGACGATGGTGCCAACAGCGACCACCAGCAGCGGCGCCGCGGTAGTGATCGTGAGGCCCCAGGCACCGGGCGACCGGAGGCTGCCATCGAGCAACGCCCCGAAGACCTTGCCGGCCGAGCCGCCCGTAGCCGACACGAGGATCGCGCACAGTGCGAGCGCGATCACGATCGACACGACGTACTGGATGAAAACCGTCAAGCCCCGTGTCTTCACGCAGAGACTCCGCCGAGCATCAGACCGAGGCGCTCGAGGTCTGCCTCGTGATGGGCCATCTCGCCGATGATCCGGCCTTCGTGGATGACGCAGATCCGATGCGCGAGAGTGAGCACCTCTTCGATCTCGGTCGAGATCAGCAGCACGCCCACTCCATCAATTGCGGCAGCCCGGATGCGTTCACTCATGTACTCAATCGCGCCAACATCCAGGCCTCGTGTCGGCTGAGCGGCGACCAGCACGACGGGGTCGGCCGACAATTCGCGCGCCAGGACGACCCGTTGCTGGTTGCCGCCGGACAGCGAACCCATCGGGGCGTTGGGGGAACGAGCCTGGATGTCGAAGGCCTTCATCAGCTCTTCCGCCCGAACTTCCATCGCCTTGCGATCGATCACGCCATTTCGGCTGAGACCGGTCAGCGCACCGAACGCCAGGTTCTCGGCCACAGTCATGTCGAGGACACATCCCGAGTCGTGACGGTCCTCGGGGATCACGCCAACGCGCGCGTCGGTCAAGTCGCCCGGCTTCGCGGTGTCGATCTCCTTGCCGCTCACAAGGATCATCCCGCGGTCGAGGTGGACCAGCCCGGACAGGACGTCGCCGAGTTGGCGTTGACCATTGCCCTCGACACCGGCCAGGCCGACGATCTCGCCGGCACGCACGGTGATCGACAGATCGTCGAGCATCTTGTGGCCGTCAGAGCCGAGAACCGTCGCGCCGCGGATCTCGAGGACCACCGGTGCATGATCTTCCAACGCTGGCCCGTCATCGAGGTCGAAGGCCGCTGCCGCAGCGGCAGCATCGATCAGCCCGAGCGCAGCAGCTTCGGACCGCAACGAAACCGGGCGCCCGACCATTGCCTGGGCAAGGCTGGACGCCGTCGCCGACGATGTCGCCGAACGATCGACGACGCGCCCACCGCGCATGATCGTCACCTCATCGGTGGCGTGCAGGATCTCGTCCAGTTTGTGCGAAACGAGAGCGACGGTTCGTCCACCATCGACCACAGCGGTACGCAGTACCGAGAAGAGCTGTTCGCTCTCGGCCGGCGTCAGCATGCTGGTCGGTTCGTCGAAGATGATGATCCGCGGTTCGCGGCGCAGACATTTGATGATCTCGACGCGCTGGCGTTGCCCGGCCGTGAGGTCGGCCACCCGGGCGAGCGGATCAACACCCAATCCGTATCGGTCGCTGATCGTGGCGACGAGTTCACACGCGGCGACCCGGTCGAGGCGCGCCCGCTCACCGAGCAGAACGTTCTCCCAGACCGTCATTGGTTCGACGAGGCTGTAGTGCTGATGCACCATCGCGATTCCCAAGTCAGCCGCCGCCAACGGATCAGCGATCGTGACGATGTCACCGTCGATCGCAATGGTTCCTTCATCGGGCTGGATCAGACCGATCAAGATCTTCATCAACGTGGACTTGCCTGCACCGTTCTCGCCGAGGATGCCGTGAACCCGCCCCGGCGCCAGGTCGATGTCGACCCCGTTGCAGGCAACGACAGAGCCATAACGCTTCGTGATCGCAGACAACCGCACTGCCGGGGCGGGGGACGTATCCCCCACCCCGGCCGCGGAGCCCGCAGGGCCCTCGGTCGGGCCTGACCCTGCAGTGGTCAAAGGTCAGCCTCCGTAGGCCTCACCCTTGATGGCGCCGAAGTCAGCGGCCAGATCGCCGGAGGCGATCAATGCAAACGCGTCGTCCATTGCCTGGGTCTGCTCGGGGGTCGGGTCACAGATGACAGCGCCACCCTGAGGATCGACACCGACTCTGAAGAGTCGGGTCTCGCCACGCTGCAACGTGCCATCTTGGATCTCGGCCAGGATGGTCTCCAAGTAATCACCGGCGTCGAAGCGGACGGCGATCTGGTAGTCGAGGTCGGTGCGATCACACGCATCGGAAGCGCCGGCGCTCATCGTGATGATGCCGTTCTCGTTCGAGAGCTTGACGACAGGCTCGTGTGCGCCACCGAGGTACGGCCAGATCGCTCCGATGCCTTGGTCCTTGAGGTTGTTGAACGCTTCCGTAGCAGCCGCGACGTCGTTGAACGAGCCGGTGGCCACGTAGGTGGCGGTGTTCGCCGGGTCGACGGACTGCAGTCCGAGCTCGAACGACTTGAACGCCTCGATCTCGAAGTTGAAGTTGTTGTTGCCGATGAACCCGGCGGTTGTGTTACCGGCGTCCTTCAAGAGCAGACCGGTCGCAACGCCGGCGGAGTAACCCATTTCGGCTCCATCGTCACCCGACTGGATCAGGTTCGGACTCGCCGGGAACCCGGCACCGCAGTTGCAGTACCAGATGATGTCGCCGTACTTCTCAGTGAGATCGGCGAGCGGGTCGGCGATCTCTCCGGCGCCGACAGTGATCATGTCGACGTTCTGGCGGGCGAGGCTGTCGAGCGCGCTGGCAGCTTCTTCCTGGGCGATGTTGTCGACGATGATCGGCTCTTCGTAATCGTTGGCAGTCGAGAACTCCGTGACGCCGTCGACGAGGGCCTGGTAGTAGCCACCGTCGTCGCGGGGGCCGGGTGTGGCCACGCCGATGATGACCTTGCCGTCGCCATTGGTGTCGAGGCTGACTGCCTCTTCGCCGCCGGTCTCAGCCGTTGTCTCCTCGGTCGTCTCAGCGGTGGTCTCAGCCGTCGTCTCAGCGGTCGTCTCAGCCGTGGTTTCAGCCGTGGTTTCGGCCGTCGTCTCTGCGGTGGTCTCGGCCGTTGTGGTCGCGGATGCAGCAGTCGTGCTCGAACTGTCTTCATCGCTGCCGCACGAGGCAGCGACGAAGCTGAAGGCTGCGAGTGCGGCGATCAGAGCTGTGGATCTACGTGTCATTTCTCTCCCCTTGATGTGTTGGAACTTTGGAACTCGGTACTGCCTGACTCGGTGTTGCCTGACTCGGTATTGCCTGTCGTTGATAGAAACGTCGAACTGTTCGTCACCTCCTCGGCCAATGGTCGCGATAGCGCTGGACGAGCCAGCGGTTGAACTGCACGTGGCTGGCTTCTTGCCACGAGTACCGGCCCCGAGCCGCGAACCGGCTGCGCATACCGCGCTGAACCTTGGTGGTCGCGTCCTGATCCTGGGCGACGAAGACCTGCACACCCGCATCACTCATCTCGAGCAGGTGGTCGAACATCGGATGCTCGAGCGCGCTGGGGTGGAACAGGTACCCGATCTCGACATCGATCGTGTCGGCGGTCTTGGGCCGGACGATGAAGAAGAATGCCTGGTCGGGCGCAGTGCCGAAGCACAGGGTGGGGGGCATCAGCGCGAACGTGCTGCGCCACCGTTCCTCCTCGGTCAGTTTCGGGAACACAGGCATCAACGCCTTGGTGGTCGCGTTGAACCCGCCGTCGATGTGGGTGTAGCCGTTGGTGCGGAACACCACGTTCGACGAGGGTGACCAGTCCACAGGGAACGCCGCGAGCTCGCTCGGGCAGAAGTCCTGGATGGTGTGATGCAACTTGTTCGCGTGGTAGCCGTCGTTGAAGTTCTCGAACATCACCTTCCAGTTCCACGGCAGGTCGCTGAGCGTGAACGTGCCGGGGCAGACGGCGTTCTCGAGCTCGTAGTGCTCGAGGTACGGGGCGTAGGTCTCGAGTGTCGGGGCAAGCGGGGCCGCCTCGAGATCGAAGTGCACGAACACGAAGCCCTGCCACAACTCGACCTTCAACGGTGGAAGCGGGAAGTCGGACTTGTCGAATCCCTCGGTGCGCTCCATCGCCGGGGCGCCGAGCAACCGGCCGGTCAGGTCGTAGCTCCAGAGGTGGTACAAGCAGGTGAACTTGGTGCAGTTGCCCTCGTCGTCCGCGACTTGCATGCCGCGGTGCTGGCAGATCGACGAGAACGCCCGAACGCTGTCGTCCTTGGCACGGGACACGATGATCGGCTCACCGTTTGCGGTGGCGGTGAAGTAATCGCCGACGTTGGGCACACGACTCGCCCGGCCGACACACAACCATTCGTTGGCGAAAATCGATTGGCGCTCAAACGCCAGGAACTCGTCCGAGGTATAGATGTCGGGTGGCATCGTGACGGCTGTCGCAACATCGGTGATCGAACTGTCGAACGACGTCAACAGCTCTGATGTGAGCACGCTCATACCGGCAACTCCCTTCTCTCGTTCTGGATCTCGGCGTTCGGGTCACGCAGCAGGAATTTGCGGATCTTGCCAACACTGGTGCGAGGGAGCTCGTCGACAAAGGTGATGTCACGCGGCCGCTTCGACTTCGTCAGTCGCTGTGCACACCAGTCGGCCAGCTCGTCGAGCGTTGGCGGATGAGCAGGGTCGTTGGCGACCACAAAACCAACCGGAACCTCGTCACGAATGGGGTCCGGCATCCCGACGACGGCTGCTTCGAGCACCCCGGGATGCGCTGCGAGTACCTGCTCGACCTCGACCGT
This sequence comes from Actinomycetes bacterium, assembly GCA_031413195.1. GTDB lineage: Bacteria > Actinomycetota > Acidimicrobiia > Acidimicrobiales > Ilumatobacteraceae > WLMZ01. The sequence continues at coordinate 217 of JANOEM010000107.1, read as the reverse complement.
CGAGACGTTCTCGCCTGCGACCTTGAGCACGTCGGCTCGCCGCCCGTCGAACACGAACCGACCGCAGGCATCGCGGTGCGCACGGTCACCGGTGAGGAACCAACCGTCGCGAAACGACGCTGAAGTCGTTGTGGGGTCGTCGAAGTACCCGGCGAACAGGGTGACGCCAGGATTTCCGCCGACAACGATCTCGCCGACCTCGTCGACATCGGCTTCG
>JANOEM010000106.1:0-1892 GCA_031413195.1 Actinomycetes bacterium | reverse complement strand
CCGCCAAGAAGTCCGCTCCCAAGAAGTCGGCTCCCAAGAAAGTCCCCACACGAAGGCCGACGTCACCGGCGCCCGCGCGACATACCGACATCGAGGACTTCATCTGCAACCTGGTCCCGTCTCGCCAGACCGAAACCGACTGGCGGTTCTCTGATTCGCTGGAGGCGGGCGTGGTGGGAGCACCAGCTGCGCTGCCGACCTCCGTCGATCTGCGAGCAGCCTGGTGGTCGATCAACAACCAGGAGGACACGGGCTCCTGCGTCGGTTGGGCGACCGCTGACGGAGTGGTGAGACACCACATGGTCCAAGCCGGCCGCGTCGCGCAGAGCGCGCTGTTGTCACCGCGGCACGTGTGGATGGCATCGAAAGAGACCGACACCTTCACGGCCCGACCCGAGAGCTTCATGGAGGGCGCCGGGACCACGCTCAAAGCAGCGCTTGACGTCGCTCGCAAGCACGGCGTGGCGCTCATGACCGACCTCCCGTTCCACATCCAGACCAAGATGTACACCGGCAGCGAGAACGCGTTCTATGCGAGCTGCGCGCAGCGGCGCATCGCGTCGTACTTCAACCTGCGTCTGAACCTGCGCGACTGGAAGTCCTGGCTCGCCACGAACGGCCCGATTCTCGCCGCGTTGAACGTCGACGCGGGGTGGGACGGCGCGACCGCCAAGCAGGGACGGGTCGACACCTTCAAACCCGACACGGTGCGCGGCGGTCACGCGATCTGTGTGGTCGGCTACCGGGCCGACGGCCGGTTCATCGTCCGCAACAGTTGGGGAACGGCGTGGGGCGACAAGGGATTCGCCTACGTGAAGCCCTCGTACATCACCGCTGGCTTCTTCGATGAGTCCTACGGCGTGACCCTCTGAGCCGATATCGCCGATCGCGAACGGGCCACTCAATCCGCGGTGTATGGTCTGGTGTATGCGGCGTACGCAGATCTACCTCACCGATGAACAACGGTCACAGGTCGCAGAGCGGGCCCGAGCGCGCGGTTGCGCCCAGTCGCAGATCATCCGGGAGCTACTCGATCGTGGCCTGGGTATCGAGACCGAATCCGATGACCCGGTTGCCGCGATTCGCGAGACGGCGGGGCTCCTCGCGGATGAGGCCGATTGGGAAGGCTGGCAACGGTCGGTTCGCGGTCGCTCGGCCGACCAACGCCTTACGGCGTTGAACCTGTGACGACGCTGTTCGACAGCTCGGTGCTGATCGACCACTTGCGCGGCCGACCGGAGGCGACCGAACTCCTCGTGGCCGGTGTTTCCGAGGGAACAGCGCTGGTGTCGGTCCTCACACGGGTCGAAATCGAGGGCGGCATGCGGACAGACGAACGCCACGGCGTCCGCCGCCTCTTCGCCGCCTTGACCGTCGTGCCGGTGACCGACGAGATTGCCAAAGCGGCCGCAACGATGCTGCGAGAGTTCCGGCGATCGCACGTTGGCATCGACCTCATCGACTACGTGATCGCAGCAACCGCCAAGGAGCTCGGTGCCGAACTGGCGACGCTGAACCTGAAGCACTTTCCCATGTTCCCCGACCTTCGCGCCCCGTACCGCTCGACGTGACGGTCCCACCCGTCACCGTCAGGGACGCGACGGATCGATGAGCACGTCGGCGCGCGATCGAGTTGCAGCAACGATGACCGCGTTCGCGTCGTCCGACATCCGCACGAACTCGCGAGCGTCTTTGAGCGATCGGCCGTGGCGAACATGGCGTGCTACGAGCCGCTCGACCCTCGTGGCGTCGTTGACTTCGAGGTAGCCGGTCCGGTGGAAGAGTTCCTGGAGTGCCGCCCAGGGAGGGCATTCGAGGAGCAGGTAGTTGCCCTCCACGATCACGATGTGGTCGCCCGGCTCGACCGTGATCGCTGCGTCGATCGTTCGATC
>JANOEM010000105.1:0-2023 GCA_031413195.1 Actinomycetes bacterium | reverse complement strand
CTGATTCCACAACTTGATCGCCGCGCGGCGGTCCTGACGAAAGGTCGAGCCATGGCCGGTTCTTACATCGTGGCGGGAGCCCGTACACCCATTGGGAAAATGAGCGGAGCGCTCGCGAGTTTCAGCGCGGCGGAACTCGGCGGATTCGCGATCAAGGCAGCACTCGAGCGAGCCGGCGTTTCACCCGACGAGGTCGAGCACGTCCTGATGGGTCAGGTCCTGATGGCCGGCCAGGGTCAGGTGCCGTCGCGCCAGGCCGCTGCCAAGGCCGGCATCCCGATGAGTGTTCCATCGGTCAACATCAACAAGGTCTGCCTGTCGGGCCTGAACACGATCTACCTCGCCGATCAGATGATCGCGGCCGGCGAGGCCGACATTGTCATCGCGGGCGGGATGGAGAGCATGACCAACGCGCCGTATCTCGCTGCCGGCGCGCGAAGCGGATTCCGGTACGGAAACACCGAGCTCTCCGACGCGATCATCACCGATGGTCTGTGGTGCGCGTTCGACTCGTGCCTGATGGGCCTCGGCACGGATCGCTACATGGCTGGAACCATCAGCCGCGAACAGCAGGACGACTTGGCGATGAAGAGCAACGTTCGCGCTGCCGCCGCAATCGCTGCCGGCCGGTTCGACGACGAGATCGTGCCTGTCACCATCCCCCAGCGCAAGGGCGACCCGATCGTCGTCAGCCACGACGAGGGTGTGCGAGCCAATACCACCATGGAATCGCTTGGCGGGTTGAAGCCGGCATTCGACAAGGAAGGCTCCATCACAGCTGCCAACGCGTCGCAGATCAGCGACGGCGGATCAGCGGTCGTGGTGATGTCCGAACGAGCCGTGCATGCTCGCGGTGTCCAGCCGCTCGGCCAGGTCGTGAGCTATGGCATGGTCGCCGGACCCGACAACGCGTCGCTGCTGCACCAACCGAGCCGGGCGATCCTCAAGGCCCTCACACGCACCGATCTGGGAGTCGGCGACATCGATCTGTTCGAACTCAACGAAGCGTTCGCGGCGGTCGGCATTGCATCGATGGCCGAACTCGGCATCAGCGACGAGATCGTCAACGTGAACGGCGGGGCGATCGCACTCGGCCACCCGATCGGGATGAGCGGCAACCGGTGGGCCCTGACGATCCTGCACGAACTGCGCCGTCGCGGCGGCGGGACCGGCGCTGTCGCGCTGTGCGGTGGTGGCGGTCAGGGCGACGCACTCATTCTCCGCACCGTCTGACAAGGTGTCACAGCGGGTCTCGAGCACGACCAAGACCGCTGTTGGATCAAGTTCGGGTTTTGACGGTAGGGCCGAGTTCCTGAATCCCGCTGGTCGCGTCCAGGGAGGCTTCCTCGCGGCAATGCTCGACGACACGATGGGCCGGTCGTACTGCTCAAGAGCGGTGGCGCTCTGTATCCATCGTCAATCGACATCAACGTCAGCTTTCTCACCGCAGCCAAGCCAGGACCGCTGATCTGCCAGGCCGAGGTCCTTCGACTGGGAAAGACGGTGGGCTTCGTCGAGGGCCGATTGATGGACAGCGACGGTCGCTTGATCGCACGAGCCACCTCAAGCGTCATGCTCGTTTCTGCCGAGCGCCTCGGCTGACGGGCTCAGTCAATCCGCACCGCCGAAGTGCTGGATCCACACGAGTCGAAGGCACCTGCGTCGAAGGCACCTGCGTCGAAGGCACATCGACGTACATGCCGACACCCGAAGTGGCCTGTGGAGGGACCAAAACAACTCTGTCGCACCCCTTGTTTATGGTCGTCGGTTTGGAGTTGGCGACGGTGCACAGCTTGGTCGACAGGGTCGACGGGATCGATCTCACGGTCGCGGATCGCGAGGTGTTGACCGCCGGTATCGGTGATGTGCGTCGTCTGATCGGGTGGGCCCGGTCTGTGGAGATCGGCCTGGTGCAGGCGTTGGCTGGGTTGTCGTCGTTCCCGGAGAAAGACTTCGCTGACGCGACCCGCACCGGTTTGGCTGATGGGACGAAAGCGTTGGAACGCGCCGAGACCACTACCGC
>JANOEM010000104.1:0-12720 GCA_031413195.1 Actinomycetes bacterium | reverse complement strand
CCCGGACCTTGTGCGCGGCCACTATCCCGGCGCAATCGCCCCGGCGCGTCAGTACACCGTCGCGTCGGGCGCTGTCCTTCTCGCCGTCCACGAATGGGGTGATGCGTCAGCTCCACCGCTGTTCTTGGTACATGGTGGATTTGACTTCGCGAGGACCTACGACGTGTTCGCGCCGCTGCTCGCCGCAGGCGGCTGGCGAGTGGTCAGCTGGGACCAGCGTGGGCACGGCGATAGCGACCACACCGAGTTGTACTCCTGGGACGGCGACATGCGCGACGCCATGGCCGTGATGGATTCCGTTGGCGGCAACGCTGCGCCCGTCGTCGGCCATTCGAAGGGCGGAGCCTTGATGTTGCAGCTCGCTGATGCCCAACCATTCCGCTTCAGTCACCTCGTCAACCTCGACGGATTGCCGTATCGACGACCGATCCCAGACGTGTCCGATCACGAACGAACAACGACGATGGCGGGCGAAGTGGAGAACTGGCTCGACTCGCGTCGACGGGTTGCCACGGCGTCGCGCCGGCCGGGCACGCTTGACGAGTTGGCCGAGCGTCGCGGCCGGATGAACCCACGAATGTCGCCCGAATGGCTCCGCCACCTCGTCACGGTCGGTGGTCGCCACGATGCCGATGGTTGGAGATGGAAGATCGACCCGCAGATGCGTCTCGGCGGATTCGGTCCGTGGCGTCCGGAGTGGACCATCACTCGGCTTCCCGGCCTGGGCATGCCGTTTCTCGTCGTTCTCGGGAGTGAACAGGAAGCCATGGGCTTCGGTACCCACGCCCGCGAGGTGGAACGATTTCTCCCTCCCGGAGGCCGATGCGAGACCCTTGAAGGCGTGGGGCACTTCGTCCACATCGAGCAGCCCGACATCGTCGCAGCGATGGTGCTCGGCTTCATCGGATCGGCAGAACGAGGAGGTTGGTCGTGAGTACCGTGACAACTTTGCGACACGGCAAGGTCTCGCTCGCGCTGCACCGACTGCGCCCCGGATCGGGCCGCCCACTGCTGTTGCTGCACGGTCTCGGAGAGCACGCGCCGCGCGCTGCGCCCGTTTGGTGCGACGAATGGCCCGGCCCGATTGCGGCCCTCGACTTCACCGGCCATGGGCAGTCGACCGTTCCGCGCGGCGGCGGCTACAGCGCAGAGACCCTGCTTGCGGATGCCGACGCGGCGTTGGCCGAACTCGGCCAGGTCACCGTTGTCGGCCGTGGGCTGGGCGCCTACATCGCACTCCAACTTGCCGGGGCCCGAGCGTCGGCCGTGCGCGGCGCTGTGTTGGCAGACGGCCCCGGCCTGGCCGGCGGTTCGATCCAGCCGACATCGGGGATCTTCGTCGCCCTGGAGCCGCGGGCGTCAGCGCCCGACCCGTACGCGCTGTTCGAGATGTCACGCGATTTGCGACCTCCGGACTACGCAACGGTGTTCGTCAGGATGGCTCTCGACCGCTCAGGCCTCGACGAACCGATCTCGGTTGCAGCGGTGATCCGCCCGCCGTGGCTCGCTGCCGTTGCCGACGAAGTCGGCGTGGCTCGGGCGACGATTCGCGAGGCCCTGGCCAACTACTGCTCGATGTCCTGATCAGATGTCGCGCCAGCTGACGTAGCTGGCCAACTGGCGCAACTCGTCCTTGGCCCCGGCACCGATCGGCATAGCCGGCAGCGCGGACACCGCCTGGTTCGTCAATGCCGTGATGTGATCTTCCAACTGGGTGAGAGCGCCGGTGTCGATGATGATCTGTTGGACCGCTGCGATTTCGGCATCGTCGAGGTCGGGTGCTCCGACGCGGTCGAGCACGACGAGCTGTGCGGGGTCTGCGGCGGCGGTCGCCAACGCAAGCAGCGGTGTGGGCTTGCCTTCGCGAATGTCATCCGCAACCGGCTTCCCGGTGATCGCTGAATCGCCGTAGACGCCGAGCACGTCGTCGCGCATCTGGAATGCATCGCCGAGCGGCAAACCGTAGGCCGAGAGCGGTCCGAGCAGATCGTCGCGGCGATCTGGCGCAGCAAGTACTGCCCCCATCTGCAACGGTCGTTCGACGGTGTACTTGCCGCTCTTGTAGCGACAGATCTGTTCGGCCCGATCCCAGCGTCGCTCACGATGGGCCGACCCGACGATGTCGAGATACTGGCCGATGTTGAGTTCGATCCGAAGCTCGTTCCAGATGTCCCACGCTTGCGCTGACGCGCCGTGCATCAATCTGTCGGCGTACACGAACGTGAGGTCGCCGACCAGGATTGCCACGCCTTCGCCGTAACGACGTGCCTCGCCGGCCCACTTGCCGCCGTGCCGCTGCTCGTGCACGGTGTGTACGGTCGGCTCACCGCGGCGGGTGGACGACCCGTCCATCACATCGTCGTGAAAGAGCGCGAACGCGTGGAGCAACTCGAGCGCAGCACCGGCATCGATCACCAGCGGATCGTCAGGATCGCCGCCCGCTCCGACGAAACCCCAAAAGCAGAACGCCGGCCGGAGCCGCTTGCCGCCGGCCAGGACGAGCCCACGGATCGCCGCGAACGGGTCGCCCAGTACGTCACTGAGCTGAAGCCATCGAGCTTCCTCGGCGTCGATCAGCGTCTGCAGGCGATCTTCCACCCTCGATGCAATGCCGGTGAGCGAAGAAGGTGCGAGGGGAACCACGGCGTTGAGGCTAACGACGTCCTGACGGGCAAGAGCTACTCCGGACCGCTCCCGCGTCTCATGCTCAGTTGCCGAACTCAGCAACCACGTTCTCGATCTGCATCCTTGCGCTTCCAATTCGCTCACGGCAGAGCCGGATCAGCTCTGCGGCTCGTTGAACCTGGCCGGCCAAGCGGTCGACATCGACGTTGTCGCGTTCGAGTTCGGCCAGGATGCCCTCGAGCTCGGCGAGTGCCTCGGCATATCCGGGCCGGGTGGAGTCGGTTGATTGATCGGATTCGGGTGTGCTGCTCATGGTTCCGTTCCAGTCGTGTGAGCGGGTTTGGTTGCCGAGATCTCGGTGTTCGCCGATGCGGCCTCGATCCGGCTCCGGGTGACGCCGTCGGAGAAGGTCGTCACGATCTCGTCCCCGGGAGCCAGGTCGGCGACGGTGCGCACGGTCCGGCCATCAGACGTTCGGGTCATGGTCCATCCTCTGGCAAGGGTGTGCACCGGGTCGAGGAGGCGGACACGGGCTTCGATCTGGCGCAGCGTGAGCAGTTGTTGATGTGCGAACTGCAACGGGCGAACACCGATTCCGGCCGCTGCCCGATCGAGTGAGTGGTCGGCGCGAAGTAATGCCCGAGTCGCCAGCGCCCCCGCGCGGTGCGATCGGTCAAAGAGGCGCTGCTCGGCACGCTCGACTGCGCCGACGGTGCGCTGCTCGATTCGGCGAGCAGTATCTCTGAGGCCCGCCGAGGACCGTTCGAGGATCCGATCGACTCGAGTCTCGATCGAGGACCACGCCTGCTCGGACCGATCGGCGAACGCCGCCACGCGTTCGATCAGCGCCCCAGCGCAAGCCGTAGGAGTCTTGAAGGCCGAGTGGGCGACCTCGTCGGCCACGCTCCGATCCGTCTCATGGCCGAGCCCGGTGAACACCGGAACTGGCGCAGCAGCAATCGCCAACGCGATCGACTCTTCGTCGAACACGGCGAGCTCCGTTCGGGACCCGCCACCGCGGATTACGACGATCACATCGACGTCGTGACGACGGCTCAACTCGACAATCCCGGCCGTGATCATTTCGACGGCAAACTCCCCCTGGACCCGCACGTCGACGACGCGGACCCCGAAGCCGTGCCCGCTCTGATGAAGCTCGTGCATGAAATCGTGCCAGGCGGCGCTGTCTCTGCTGGTGATCAACCCAACCCGAAGTGGCAGGAGAGCCAACGACCGCTGGCGATTCGCGTCGTACAGACCACCGGACACCAGGCGGCGGATGACCTCGTCGCGCTGAACGGCCATCTCGCCAAGGGTGTAGCGGGGGTCGATCCCGGTCATCTTCAGGCTCAATCGCCCGCTGGCTGCGTAGTAGTCGAGGTTGCCGAAGACACGCACCTTCATCCCGTCGGCGAGTCTCAGTCGGTGCTTCTGCAGGATTGGCCGGATGCGCATTCGTACATTGGCGAAGAAGGACACGTCGAGCACGGCCTTGCGTTCGTCGGTGGCCTCGACGAGACGGAAGTATGCGTGACCGCCCTTCTCGCCGTAGCCCTGGATCTCACCGCGAACCCACACTCCGTCGCCGAACTGCTTGCGCAATGCCGCGTTGACCGCATCACCGAGTTCGCCGACCGAATAGGTCGGTTCCGACCCGTCGTCGAATTCGAGGTCGAATGCGGCCTGGCTCACGGCCAAGAGTCTGCCCGACTCGGCCATTGTTTGGTGATGCCTGACCCAGGTTCGGCCGAAACCCGCCGCCTTCTCAGGCGGAGACGTCGACCCGGATCGTGTGCCAACCCGTGGCGCCATCTGGGTCAACACGGGCTCGTTCTTCGGTCTGGGTCTCGCCGTCGCCGTCGGTTGCCCGCACACGGATCTGATGCTTGCCTTCTGTGGCCTCCCACTTCGTCCACCACTGGACCCACGAATTCTCGCTGAGCACCGGCCCGAGCATGGTTTCGACCCATTCTCCATCGTCGATTTGCACTTCGACTCTGCCGATTCCACGCGTCGGCGCCCACGCCACACCGCCGATCACGGTGGTACCGGAAGCAACTCGAGAGCCGGGACGATCGATTCGCGACTGCGTCTTGACCGGGGCCAGTGCGGCCCAACCGCGAGGGATCCAGTATCCCTGGTCGGCGGCAAAGGTGGTGAGGTTGATCTCGGTCAGCCACTTCACGGCCGAGACATAGCCGTAGATACCGGGGACGATGATGATGCGAGCAGGAAAGCCGTTCTTGACGGGCAGGACTTCGCCGTTCATCCCGAACGCGATGATCGCATCGCGCCCGTCGAGCGTGCTCACGGGGAAGCCGGCCGTGAATCCGTCGTCGGACATCCCCATGATCTGGTCGGCCTCCCTGCGAATGCCGGCTTCGTCGAGCAGGTCATCGAGCCGGCAGCCGACCCAACGGGCGTTACCGACCAGATCGCCGCCGACTTCGTTGGAGACACAAGAGATGGTGATGTCGCGTTCGATCAGGTCGCGGGCGAGCAGATCGTCGTAGGTGAACGTCAACTCTCGCTCGACCAAGCCACCGATCTTCAGTTTCCACGAGGCAAGGGAAATGCTCGGAAAGTAGAGCGCCGTATCGATCCGGTAGAAGTCCTTGATCGGGGTGATCAGCTCGGACATGCCCTCATTGCCGATTACGGCTGCCGGATCCGGCGGTGGGGCCGGCAGCGGATCGCTCGGAATCGGGAGTCGAACTCCGGCACGTTCGAGCGAACTGTTGAAGCGATCCTGCAAATCCCTTCCGAGCGCAGCGACTGCAATTGCGGCAACAGCGAGCCCGCCCGAGACCATCAGGAATCGACGACGATCGAGTTCCGGAGCCGTTACCGGCGCCTGACCGGAGTTCTGACGACTCGCCGGCACAGCGACCGGGCGGGGATGAGCAAGCCGGTATCCCAGCATCAGCACGCAAGCGGCAACCGTCGCCGCCACGAGCGCCGGCAGCACGCCGGCAATCGTCGTGTTTCTCCCGAATCCTCCGGCCCACGCTCCCAGCAGACCGAACAACGCAGAAAAGGCAAGCCCGATGTCGCGTCGACCGCGCACCGTGGCAATCCCGACGAGCGCCGCCGAGACTGCGATGACGACCAGGATCGTCCAGATCAGGACCACCTTGTCGCTGGTTCCGAAGTTCTCGATCGCGAACTCCTTCATCCACTTCGGGACCCAGTCGATGACGCGGTCGCCAACGCTCGCGACGGGTGAACGCAACTCGCTCGAGAACCCGGCGACGAGCTCTCCGAATGCCAGACCCAACGCCGCAGCGAGCAGCCCGATCACGACGCCCCACCACCGCGGCGGGCGGTGAGGTTTCATTCCCGATTCAACAAACAACTGGCGCGCCGCTGCGGCCGAATCCATCGGTTCTGCCTCGGGGGCCGCTGTGCCCTGACTCATTTATCCACCGTCATCGATCCACCGTCATCAATCCGCCGTCATGGCTGAACGTCGATCGGCGCTGCACCGAATGCGACACTGAAGCGTTCGCACCAGATGACCACAGAACGGAAGCCCGTCAGATCCACGTCACCATCGAGCACGTAGTTCTGGTCTCCGATGTTGCCCTTGAGTTCGCCAAGAATCAATCGACCGGAGTAGTCCGCACTGCCCGAAGCGTCGTCCGGCGAGAGCACGACCCGCAGGTCAGGCCCGTTACTGGTGTCCAGTCCTTCGAAACGCACGACCAATGATCCATCGGGCAACGCAACGACGAGCGCTGTTCCGCTGGTGGAGTGCTCACCACTGATGAACTCACCCGATGACACCACGACCGGAGCGCCGGTCGAACTGGCAAGTTGCAGCGATGCAGAGATGCTGTTGAGCGCAGCCGGGGCCGTCGTGACCGGGACTGTCGTAACGGGGGCCGTCGTGACCGGGACCGTCGTGATCGGATCTGTCGTCTCGAGAGTTGTTCCGGCAGGTGGCTCCAGAACCGTCGTCGCGGAACTCGTCGGCGGTGGCAGCGTGGAGGCGATCGTCGGGTTGGTCGCGATGGCGCTTTCCAAGCCGGGAATCGTCTCGTTGACCGTGTCGTCGATGAAAGCCGTCTGTGGCTCGAAGTACACGAGAACCCCGATGATCACTGCAACAGCAGCCAAGCCAACGACGAGGAACAAACGTCGGCGCGAACGGCGAGGACTCGGCGACCCCGCTTGAGGTGCGGGCACTTCGGGCGATGTCATCAACGTATTCTGCCGCATTGGGAGAACCAGTCGCACGACAGGGCCGAAACGTTCGCGAAACTCCAGCCCAGATCGGCAGACGCTCCCCGCCGTCGGTCGTACTCTGTGCTGATGACTCCGCGGGTATTGATCGTCGACGATGAGCCGATGGTTCGCGAGGTCGTCGCCCGCTACCTGGAACTCGACGGTGTCGAGGTGCACGAAGCAGCGGACGGCTTGCAGGCCCAACGTTGGCTCGACGACAACAAACCCGATCTGGTCGTGCTCGATGTGATGCTGCCCGAGATCGACGGACTGTCGATCCTGCGCCGGCTGCGCGCCGACAGCAGCGTGCCGGTGATCCTGCTCACGGCCCGTGCCGACGAAGTCGATCGGATCGCCGGACTCGAACTCGGGGCCGACGACTACGTCGTCAAACCGTTCTCACCGCGCGAGTTGGCGGCTCGCGTGCGAACCGTGCTCCGTCGAACCAACGCTCATGTCCCGGCAGCGCCGACGAACCGGAAGGACTACGGCGACCTCGGTATCGACGTCGGAACTCGCGAGGTGTTCCTCGACGGCGCCGTCGTGGCGCTGACGCCGAAGGAGTTCGATCTTCTCGCCCGGCTGGCCGAATCCCCGCGTCAGGTGTTCTCACGGGCGCAATTGCTGGATCTGGTCTGGTCGTCATCACCGGACTACCAGGATCCGGCCACGGTGACGGTCCACATCGGACGGTTGCGCCAAAAGCTCGAGTCGAATCCGGAGCACCCGCGCTGGCTGGTCACGGTGCGCAGCGTCGGGTACCGGTTCGAGCCGTGATGCCCCAGTTCGCGATGTCGATGCGAGCCGGGTTCGGCGACCATCCGCTGTTGACGATCGGCGCGTTCGTGGCATTGACCGCCGCCACCGTTCTGATCGGTCTCGCCCTGCGGCATCAGCAGCGCCGGTCGCGCACGCTGCGTCAATCGTTGTTGGTCGTGGCTCTGTCGTCGCTGATGATCGCCGTCGCAGCAGGTGTGCTTGCGGCCCGGCTGATGTTCGTCTCCAGCGACGAACTGTGGGCCTTCTTGATCCTGCTCGCAATCGCGGGTGGATTCGCATCACTGTTGGCCGTGGTGATCTCACGCCCACTACGCGATGACGTACGCCACCTCGAGTCGACGCTGCGCAAGATCGAATCCGGCGACCGCTCGACTCGCGTTGCGACCACCCGAGCCGATGAACTGGGACACCTCGGACGGGCTGTCGACGATCTCGTCGATCGGCTCGACCGTCTCGAACGAGAACGCTCCGACGTCGAGAACGAGCGACGCACGTTGCTCAGCAACATCGGCCACGATCTGCGGTCACCCCTGGCGGCCCTGCAGGCAGCAATCGAGGCCATGGTCGATGGTGTCGCCCCCGACCCACAGCGCTACCTGCGCTCGATGCAGCGAGACGTCGAGGCATTGAGCTCGTTGATCGACGACGTGTACTTGCTCTCTCGACTCGATGCCGGTCGGTTCGACCTCGAGCGAGTCCCGATCGATCTGGTCGAACTCGCCGACGGCGCTGTCGAATCCTTGTCGCCCACCGCAGCTGCGGCCGGCGTGACGCTGCGTTTGGAAGCCGACGATCCGGTTCATGTGATCGCGAGCCCCGTGTCGTTGTCACGGGTGATTCGTAATCTCCTCGAAAACGGGATCCGTCACGCCCCCGGCGGCTCGACCGTGGTCGTGTCCGTGACCGCTGCGCAAGGAGCCGTCGTGCGGGTGACCGATTCGGGGCCCGGATTCCCGCTCGATTTCCGCGCTCATGCGTTCGAACGTTTCAGCCGTGCTGACCTGAGCCGCAATCGACAATCAGGCGGCGGCGGGCTCGGTCTCGCGATCGCGAAGGAGTTGGTCGAAGCGCACGGCGGCGAAATCTGGATCGAGGACAACGAGACGTCGTCGGTGGCGTTCCGGGTGCCCGTACCCGCAACCGCCTGAACCGCAGCGCAGATCCGGTCAGGCGCCCAGCTCCCGGTAACCCTCGAGTTCGAGTACTTCGGCTGCGAACAGTTCGCCGTCCACGGCGACACCGCGATCGAGGCGCAACGCCTCGAGATCCTTGAGCGGCCGTTCAAGGGCCCGCTTGCGAGTGGTCGCAAGGTCATCGAACGATCGCTGCACGGTGTCGAACTGCTTCTTGACCCGTTCGATCGAATCCGAGTACTTGCCCCACTGCTGAGCGAACTTGCCGAGCAACTGCATCATTTCCTGGCTCGTCTGTTCCATCACGTAGTTGTCGAATGCCTGGCGAATGATCCCGAGGAAGGCAAACAGGGTGAGTGGCGAGCAGATGACGACGTTCTGACGCATGGCCTCGTCGATGAGGACAGGATCGTTCTCGTGGATGAAGGCGCTGAGCGTCTCGTTGGGGACGAAGAGCAGCACGTTGTCGACGGCGGCCCTACTGTCGGCGCTGGCATATTCGCGCTTGGCAAGCTCTTTGACACGCATCCGGACGTCGCGCAGAAAGGTCGCCCGATGGGTGCTGCGCTCGGCGTCCGTCGTGGCATCGAGATACCGGAGGTAGGCCGCCATCGGGAACTTGACGTCCATGAAGAGCACTTGCCCCTTCGGCATCAGGAAGGTGAAATCGGGGATGCCCTGGCCATCGCCTTCGACCGCAGTGCGCTTGCGATACTGCTTGTGTTCGATGAAGCCGGCCGAGCGAAGGATGTCCTCGGCCATCCGTTCACCCCATTGACCACGGTTGTTAGGGCTGGCGAGTGCCTCACGCAATCCCTGGGTCATCCCGGTGAGGTGTTGGGTGATCTCGGCATGAGCGCGCAACGAGGAGTCGACCTGCCCGAATCGCTGAGACGTGGATTCGCCCAACTGACTCACCAAGGTGGAGAGGCGGTCGAGGTCGGTGCGCACGTCGGTCTGAATCTGACCGAGCCGGGATTCGATCACATCCTTCTTTGCAGCCAGGTCTGCCGAGGCAGCCGCCGTCTGGGCGCCGAGCTGCTGGGAACCCATCACCGCGACCTGATTGAGGGCCGCCTGGACCGCAACGTCGCGTTCCTGCGCTGCTTGGACCTGCAGTGACGCCATTGCTACCTGGAGCCCACGTTGGAGGGCTTCGGCCTGAATCGCAGCACTGTTCGCGAGCGCAACGGTCTGCTCGGCGCGGGCAGCCGCCAGATCGGCCGCGAGATCTGCAGCGAGTTCGCCAGCAAGCGGCGGGTGTTGGTTGAGATCCCGGCGGCGGAGCACGAGCAGCGTTGCCCCGACACCGATGGCCAACGCCATTGCGGCGATCAGGAGCGCAAGTAAGGCGGTCATGGAAACATCATGACCGAGGGGTGTTGCAGAGTTGTTGGATGGCGCAGCGAACGGACCCGAGAAGCTTCAGAAGAAGATCGGTTCGGTCCGTTCTTCGTCTTGCTGAACCGGCTGGGTCACGCTGTCCTGATGGGCGTAGATGCCCCCGAGCGCCATCAGTTCGACATGCGTGCCCTGTTCGACCAAGCGGCCGTCGTCGAGCACGACGATCCGGTCGGCCTCGCGGATGGTGGACAGCCGATGGGCGATGATCAACGCGGTGCGACCCCGCAGGGCGTTCTCGAGCGCCGCCTGCACCAACGCTTCGTTCTCGTTGTCGAGATGGCTCGTCGCCTCGTCGAGAATCATCAATGCGGGGTCCTTCAGCAGCATCCGGGCGATCGCGAGTCGCTGCTTCTCGCCACCGCTGAGCCGGTGGCCGCGCTCACCCACGACCGTTGCGTATCCGTCCGGCAAGGATGCAATGGTGTCGTAGATGCGCGCCGCTCGACATGCCTGGTCCAAATCCTCGCGGGTGGCATCGGGGCGTGCGTAGAGGAGATTGGCTTCGATCGATTCGTGGAACAGGTGAGGATCCTGAGAAACCACACCGATCGCAGCGCGCAACGACTCGCCAGTCAGTGCCCGCACATCGTGGCCATCGACCCGCACGGCTCCGCCGGTGACGTCGTACAACCGGGTGATCAGCGACGCCAAGGTGGTCTTGCCTGCGCCCGACGAACCAACCAGAGCGACCGTCTCGCCGGGTTTGATGACGAGCGACAGGTGCTTGAGGACATCGCGGTCGGGGTCGACACCTTGTGGCCCGGGGGCTTCCAACGAAGGGATCGACACATCGGCTGCACCCGGGTAGCGGAACGTGACGTCGTCGAACTCGACCGCACCCTTGGCATCGATCAGGTCGACCGCGGCGGGCGCGTCGACGATCGATACCGGAGCGTCCAAGACCTCGAACACCCGCTCGAAGCTGACGAAGGCGGTCATCAGGTCCACGCGGGCGTTGGTGAGGCCGGTGAGGGGTTGATAGATCCGTGCGACCAACGTCGCCAAAGCGACCAGGGTGCCGGGGGACAACGACCCGGAGACGGCCATCTGGGCGCCAATGCCGTAAACCGCCGCTGCGCCGAGCGCCCCGACCAGACCAAGAGCGACGAAGAACACCCGACCGTACATCGCAGACCGGATTCCGGTGTCGCGAACGCCGGAGGCACGCTTCGAGAACATCGCGATCTCGCGTTCGGGTCGACCGAACAACTTGACCAACAGTGCACCACTCACGTTGAATCGCTCGCTCATCTGGGTGTTCATCTGCGCGTTGAACTCCATATTCTCGCGGGAGATGTCCTGGAGACGACGGCCGACCCGTTTGGCGGGGATGATGAAAACCGGCAGGACGACCAACGACAGCAGGGTGAGCTGCCATTGGAGCGCGATCATCGCGATCAACGTCGTGGTCAGCACCACGACGTTGCTGACCACACTGCCAAGCGTGCTGGTGACAGCCGACTGTGCGCCGATGACATCGTTGTTGAGGCGGCTGATCACGTTGCCGGTCTGGGTCCTGGTGAAGAACGCGATCGGCATCCGCTGCACCTTGTCGAACAGCGCCACGCGTAGGTCGTAGATCAGACCCTCGCCAATTCGTGCCGAGTACCAGCGCTGCACGATCGACAACCCTGCATCCAGGATCGCGGCCAGGATGACCAGGCCGGCGAGCCACGCAATCTCGGCGCGATTCCCGGAGGGAATGGAAACGTCGAGGATCCGCCGGAACGCAAACGGCGCCACCAGCGAGAGGACGGCAGCGGTGACGATGGTGGCGATGAAGCCAAAGATGCTGGCGCGATACGGCCTCGCGAACACCCACACCCGGCGAAGCCCGCCGCGGTTGAACCGCGCGCCTTTCACCGCATCTCTGTCTCCTGGCAGAAGCATGTGAGGGCCCATCCGCATGGGGCCAAGGCTACGGCGGATGCTTGTCGTTGATGGGGGCGACGCTGATTGCTCATCCAGGAGCGCCGCGCCGCCACCCGGATCGAGACCGGCAGTACCATCGCCCGATGCGTTCCCGCCCGATTCGTTCCCGCCCGCTTCTGGTCGCCCTCTCGCTCTCGATCATCGCGACCGCATGCAGTTCGTCCTCCGGCGACGAGGTTTCGATCACCCGCAGCGATTCGAACGGTTCGGCGGCAGCGAGTGACAACCCAGTGGCCGGGGCTGCATCGAGTGCTTCGATCGATTGGCAGGAGTTCGGCGACGGTCTCGAGACCGGCAGCCTCGAAGTCCCGATCGACTACCAGGATCCGTCGAAGGGAACATTCGACTTGTTCCTGCTCCGCCACCCTGCAGCCGACCCGGACAAACGGATCGGGACGCTGCTCGTCAACCCCGGTGGGCCAGGCTTCGGCGGATCCGTTCTGGCCCAGGTCGCCGACAACGTCTACAGCCAGGACCTGATCGACCAGTTCGACATCGTCGGCTGGGACCCCCGGGGAACCGGCCTGAGCACGCCGACCATCGATTGCATCGACGACTACGACCGCTACTTCGCAACGAGCTTCGAGGGGCTGACCGACGAGGAGGCCCGGCAGCTCTC
>JANOEM010000103.1:0-4400 GCA_031413195.1 Actinomycetes bacterium | reverse complement strand
GGTGAGCACGGTGGCCAGGTTGTTGTCGACGCTCGAGCAACTCGAAGCGGTGATTCGTCAAGATGACGGCGTCACCTACCGGATCGGGCCAACGGTCAGCCGTCTGGCGGCAGGAAACGACACCACCCTCATCGGTCGGGCGCGGCCATTCCTGGCCGAACTCGTCGAACGCGTGCACGAGACCGCCGGGTTGTCCGTGCTTGAGGGTGACGAGGTGCTCTACCTCGATCACGTCGAGACCGACAACGCCGTTCAGATCAGAGATTGGACGGGCGAACGGATCCCTCTGCACGTTGTCCCCTCGGGCCTCGTCCTACTCGCTCATCAACCACAGGCCCGAATCGACGCGTATGTCTCTGCAGGCGCCTCCTCCGGCGTCGCATCGGGCGCCTCGTCCGGTCTGGCCAAGTACACCGACCGGACCCTGACCACCTCGGCCGAACTGGTCCGACGACTTGCGACGATCCGGTCCGACGGATTCGCCTGGGCTGTCGACGAATTGCAGGTCGGGATCACGTCGATCGCTGCGCCCGTCCGAAATCGTGACGGCGTGGTGGTCGCTGCGATCCATGCTCATGGTCCCACGTATCGCTTCCCGGGTGATCAGGACCGGGGCGACGTCGAAGCAGCGGTTGTCGCAGCCGCTCGCCGATTGAGCGACACCAAACTCGATTGAGCGGGACCAAAGGCGACCTGACCTGTATTTGGCGAAATTCGGTGCCGTTCGGTCTTCCACCATGCGGATTTATGTTGTATGGTGATAAGCAGCACAGCCGTGCTGGGAATATAGCAGCGATGTGACCAATGGTTCGATGAAGGGTCCGAGGGGTAAGAGATGGCACTTTTCAAACGGTCCACCGGCAAGGACACGACCGCGAACACGCGAACCGAGCCGAACACCAGGACGGGCACCGGAATCGAACCGGTCATCATCGACCGTGTCGCTCACGCCCACCTCGAGCTCATCCCGACCCCGAAGGGTCACCTCCAGTTCGAGCACCTGCCGCCGCACTCCACCGTCTCGGTCACCGCGAGCCCGGCCAGGGATCTGCAGGCCACGATGGACATGGCCGGACAACTGGTCGATCTCGGCCACACGGCAATCCCCCACTTCGCCGCCCGAATGGTCGAGGGACCCGAGCACGTCGCCCGAATCGCCAACTGGATCAACGATCGCCATGTCACGGACATCTTCGTGATCGGCGGCGACGCAGCCGATCCGTTCGGGCCGTATCACGACGCGGCAGCCTTCATTCGTGCGCTCCTCGACTCCAATGCCGAGATCAGCCGGATCGGATTCGGCGGATACCCCGATGGCCACGCGACGATCCCGACCCCGGCGTTGGCGGACGCGCTGATGGAAAAGCAGCAACTGCTCGATCAAGCCGGGATCGATGGCTGGGTCTCGACACAGATGTGCTTCGACACGAGCACCACCATCAACTGGTTGGACCGCTGTCGCGCCGAAGGGATGCACTTGCCGATCCATCTCGGCGTTCCCGGCGTGATCGACACCACCAAGTTGCTCACGATGGGCATGAAGTTGGGGGTCGGCGCATCACTGCGGTACCTGCGCAAGAATCGTGCCGTCGTCAGCAAGCTCGCGGCACCCGGCGGGTACGACCCGATGGACATGTTGGCGCCGCTGGCAGCTGACATCGAACGTCTCGGGATCTCGGCTTTGCACATGTTCACGTTCAACCAGGTGGCCAACACGGTTGCCTGGCAGCGTGCAGTCGGAGGTGGTGCCACGTTTCTCGATCACGTCGCAGAGCACGCCAGCTCAGAATTCTCAATCGCAAACGTAAAGGGGTAGGGCCGCATGGGCTTTCCATCAGATCTCGACATCGCCCAAGCAGCGACGCTGCAGCCGTTGACCGACATCGCAGCCCAGATGGGTATCGGCAAGCACCTGATCGAGCCGTACGGTGACAGCCTGGCCAAGATCAAGCTCAAGGCAATCGAAGAGTTGAGCGATCGCCCCAAGGCCAAGTACATCGTCGTGTCGGCGATCACACCGACACCACTCGGCGAAGGCAAGACCACGACGACCGTCGGTCTCGGTCAGGCCTTCAAGCACATCGGCAAGAAGAGCGTCATTGCGATCCGCCAGCCTTCGATGGGCCCGACCTTTGGCATCAAGGGTGGCGCGGCCGGCGGCGGCTACAGCCAGGTCATCCCGATGGAACTGCTCAACCTGCATCTCACCGGTGACTTCCACGCCGTCACATCGGCCCACAACATGCTCGCCGCGGTGTTGGACAATCATCTCCACCAGGGCAACGAGCTCGGCCTCGACATGAACAACATCACCTGGCGGCGGGTTCTCGACATCAACGAGCGGGCCCTGCGCAACATCGTGATCGGCCTGGGCACCAAAGAGGACGGCGTCACTCGCCAGACGGGATTCGACATCACGGCCGCTTCGGAGGTGATGGCCATCTTCGCGCTCTGCACCTCGCTTCAGGACATGCGCGAGCGGCTGGGCCGAATCGTGGTCGGCTATACCCCCGACGGCAGCCCGGTGACGGCCGAAGATCTGAAGGGCGCCGGCGCGATGGCCGCGATCATGCGTGACGCACTCAAGCCCAACTTGATGCAGACCCTCGAAGGCACGCCCGTGTTGGTGCACGCCGGACCGTTCGGCAACATTGCCCACGGCAACAGCAGCATCATCGCCGACCAGATCGGGATCCACGGCGGCGACTACCTCATCACCGAAGCCGGTTTCGGCGCCGACATGGGCGCCGAGCGGTTCTTCAACATCAAGTGCCGCGCGTCGGGCCTCGCTCCTGACGCAGCGGTCATCGTCGCGACGGTCCGTGCATTGAAGGCCCACTCGGGCAATCACAGGATCGTCGCCGGCAAGGCGTTACCCCCCGACCTCCTTGCCGAAAACCCCGAAGAAGTTCACATCGGCGGCGCCAACCTGCGCAAGCAGATCGAGAACATCCGCATTCACGGTGTCTCGCCAGTGATCGCGATCAACGCGTTCCCCGGCGACTTCGACAGCGAGCACCGGGCGATCATCGAGATCGCCGAGGAGTTGGGCGCACGCGTTGCCGTCTGCCGCCACTTCTCCGACGGCGGCAAGGGTGCCATAGACCTCGCCGAGGCGGTGGCCGAAGCCGCCGACGAGCCCTCCAACTTCCAGGTCCTGTACCCATCGGAAGCATCGCTGAAGACCAAGATCGAAACCGTCGCGACAAAGATCTACGGCGCCGCCAAGGTCGAGTATTCAGCGGCAGCGAATCGTCAGCTCGCGAACTACGAAAAGAACGGCTTCGGGCACTTGCCCGTCTGCATCGCGAAGACCCACCTGTCGATCTCGTCCGACGCCTCGTTGAAGGGCGCGCCGACGGGTTGGACCCTTCCCGTGCGAGAGGTACGAGCTTCGGTCGGCGCAGGATTCGTCTACCCGATCTGCGGCGACATGCGCACCATGCCGGGCCTCGGCGGCGATCCGGCTGCCCACCACATCGACATCGATTCCGACGGCGTCATCAGCAACCTGTCGTGAGCGCGATCCTGATGGACGGCAATCTGCTCCGCGACGAGACCGTTGCCCGCCTTCGGGCCGAGATCTATGCACTCGGGAACCCACACGTCTGTCTCGCAACTGTTCTCGTCGGCGACGACAAGCCGAGCCAGATCTACGTCCGCAGCAAGCACAAGAAAGCTGCCGAAGCGGGCATGACCTCCAAACACGTCGGGCTCCCGCCTACCGCAAGCCAAGCCGAGGTCGAAGCGGCCGTTCGCGAGTTGGCCGCCGACCCGAACGTGCACGGCATCCTGGTCCAGTTGCCGCTGCCTGCAGGACTCGACGAGGAGGCAGTGCTCGACCTCGTGCCCGCCGACAAGGATGTCGACGGCTTGACCGAGGCAAGCATGGGCCGGCTGATGCGTGGTCGTGACGGGCACATCCCATGCACCCCCAAAGGCGTGTTGCGACTCCTCGATCGGTACGGCATTGCCACGAGCGGCAAGAAGGCCGTCGTCATCGGGCGTTCGTCGCTCGTCGGCCTGCCGCTCGCCGTCCTGCTGGCCCGCAAGGGCATCGACGCCACGGTGACGCTGGCCCATTCGCGCACGACCGATCTGATCGGCGTCTGCCGCGACGCGGACATCATCATCGGCGCCGCCGGAATCGCGCGGTTGATCACTGCTGAGCACGTCAAGCCCGGCGCGACCGTGATCGACGTCGGCGTCAGCCGAACCGAAGCCGGAATCGTCGGCGATGTCGACTTCGACGCGGTGCGGGCCGTTGCCGGTGCCATCACGCCGATGCCCGGTGGTACGGGGCCGATGACGATTGCATGCCTGCTCGAGAACACGTTGCAGGCCGCGCGCATGCTCGGCGCCGTTCCCCGGAACGACTGAACCGGTTATTCTTGCGAGTG
>JANOEM010000102.1:0-1675 GCA_031413195.1 Actinomycetes bacterium | reverse complement strand
GCGGGAGGAAGCTTCACGTGAACACCTTTCCGACTTGACCACTTATGTTGACTGAGTCAAGACTAAGATACTCGGATCGCGTCGGCAAGTTGAAGTGGAGCAGCGATGAGTGCGAACAGATACACGATCATCTCGGCAGACGGTCACGCGGGCGGCAGCATCGACCAGTACCGGATGTATCTCGACGCGTCGCTGCTGGACCAGTTCGATGCCTGGCGGGGACGGTACAGGAACCCGTTCAAGGACCTCGTCAACGACGGCCGAACGCGCAACTGGGACAGCGATCGTCGGCTTCGCGAGCTCGATGCCGACGGAGTCGTGGCCGAGGTGGTCTTCCCGAACACGATTCCGCCGTTCTTCCCGACGGGCCAGGTGATCGCGCCCGCCCCGACTGCCGACGACTACGGCCTCCGCCTGGCGGGCCTTCGGGCCCACAACCGATGGCTCGTCGATTTCTGCGCGGAGGCACCCGGTCGCCGCGCGGGACTCGCCCAGATCCTGCTCAACGATGTCGACGAGGCGATCGCCGACGTTCGATGGGCGAAGACGCAAGGGCTCGCCGGCATCCTGCTTCCCGGCGTCTCGCCCGACACGCCGTGGATCGAGCCGCTGTTCTCGCGCACCTATGACCCGCTGTGGGAAGAGTGCGCAGAACTCGGGCTGCCGCTGACACATCACGCCGGCGGCAGCGGCATCCCCAACTACGGCCGGCACGCAGCTGCCACTGCAATCTTCGTGCTCGAGGCTGGATTCTTTGCGAACCGGGCCCTGTGGCATCTGACGATGGCAGGCGTCTTCGACCGGTTTCCGACCCTTCGCCTGGTGATGACCGAGCAGGGCTCGGGCTGGGTGCCTGATGTGTTGCGACGCATGGACGCTGTGCATGCCCAGATGTGCGCCGGCCGAATCGGTGAGCTGCCCGTCGCAGCCGCGTCGGTCCTGCCGAGGAAGCCGAGCGAGTACTTCGCAACGAACTGCTACATCGGTGCCAGCTTTCCCGGCCCGGGCGACGTAGAGGTGATTCGATCAATCGGCCTCGACCGAGTCATGTGGGGCAGCGACTACCCGCACCACGAGGCGACCTTCCCGTACACGACAGAATCGCTCCGGCTGACGTTCTCGGAGTTCGAACCACACGAACTGCGCCGCATCCTTGCCACGAACGCCGCGGACGTCTACGGGTTCGATCTGAACGCGCTCGATCAGCTCGGTGCGACCCATGGGCCGAGGGTCTCGGACATCGCGCAACCGTTGGACATCATCCCCGACGGCGCGACGAGCCCAGCGTTCGCGGCCGGAATCCCATCACGGTCAAACTCGACTTCATGACGGACCACCTCGAGATCATTGGCGCAGGGATCAACCACTTGCAACGCCTTCTGTCGAGCAGGCGCGTCTTCTCCCGCCTCGCGACCAGCGCTGGCCTGTCACTCTCTCAACAGTCCACCCAGGTGTTGCTCGCGATGAGCACCACACCGCGGCCGATAGCCGACGTCGCTGCGACCGCGAACATGGATGTCGGCGCCGTCAGCCGTCAATTGAAGATCCTCGAGGACGAAGGACTCGCGAAGCGCGCAGCGAGCCCGTCACATGGGCGAGTCATCCTCGTCCGACGAACCCCGAAGGGCGAACGCCTCGGCGCGCACGTCAGCGACGTCCGCAGCCGTCACCTCGT
>JANOEM010000101.1:0-6301 GCA_031413195.1 Actinomycetes bacterium | reverse complement strand
ACGGGGTGACGTCGCGGCCACCGA
Source organism: Actinomycetes bacterium (assembly GCA_031413195.1). Lineage (GTDB taxonomy): Bacteria > Actinomycetota > Acidimicrobiia > Acidimicrobiales > Ilumatobacteraceae > WLMZ01. The sequence goes on along the minus strand of JANOEM010000101.1, from coordinate 6,277 downwards.
GTCTTTCGGTGAACGCCTCCAACTGGTCGAGGTCGAGGTCCTGATCCGGAAGGAATACAACGAGGTGATCACGAAGAGCTGAACTCAACGTCGCCATCGACGCGTCGTCGGTCGCGGAACGAAGGTCGATCCCGGTGACGACCGCCCCCAGAGAGCCCGAGACCCGTTCGACCTGGATGCTGTTCACGAATCGTCTCCTTTGTTCGGGTGTCGAGCGGCGTCAGTGTTGAGTCGGTGCATCCGCGAGTAAGCGAACCGCGTGGGGCAAGACGTCGATGATTGCGCCGAGGTGTTCGACACAACCCTTCGGTGATCCTGGCGTGTTGCAGATCACCGACTGCCCTCGAATTCCGGCGATACCGCGGCTCAATCGTCCGAGCGAGCTGATTGAACGCATCGCTTCCGCCAGACCGGGAGCCTCTCGCTCGATGACGAGCCGGGTCCCCTCGGGTGTCTGGTCTCGCGGTGCAAATCCTGTTCCGCCAGTGCTGACAATGACGCCACTGAACCCGAGCGACAGTTCGCAGAGCGCTTCGGCGACCGATTCCGAGCCGTCGGCGGTGATCAGGTGATCGACGACATCGAAGCCCGCCTGTGTGAGCAGCGCGACCAGAGCTCGCCCACTGGCATCGTCGCGAGTTCCATGGGCTACGCCATCGCTCACTGTCAGGACTTTTGCTTTGACACGGGCCTCGTCGACCATCACTCGCCCTCCTCGTCCCGGGCACGGTATCGAATGATGACCATCCCATCGGTGTCGGCGTTCTGCGGCAGGAGGCGGTAACCGATGCCGAATGGCTGCCACGGTTCGTCGATCGGGTCGTCGATCACAACGAAACCATCCGGCGTCGGATGGTCGATCGATTCCGCCGCTGTGATCGTGCAGACGCTGTAGATCAGGGTTCCGCCCGGTTTCACCATCGTTGCCGCCGCATCGAGGAGCCGTCGTTGAATGATCACCAGATCATCGATGTCCTGGGTCGAGATACGCCAACGGGCGTCGGGGCGGCGACGCAATGACCCGAGCCCGCTGCACGGCGCATCGAGGAGCACACGATCGAACGCCTCCAGGGTGAACGGCGGAGCGAATCCATCGGCGACCACGACTGGGACGTGGTAGCCCATCCGGCGCGCGTTCTGGTCAACCAGCGACGCGCGATGCGGCTGCAGATCGGCAGCGATCACCAGCGCTCCGGCAGAGGCCATCGCAGTCGCCTTCCCACCTGGCGCCGAACAGACATCCAGCACGATCTCTCCGGGGCCGGCGCCCGACAGGTCGGCGACCCATTGTGACGCAAGGTCCTGGATGTAGCCATCCTCGCGTTCGTTGACAATCGGGGGCTCGTTCATGCACTCGAGCGCGGCGAACGCCTCGAACTGACCGAGCTCGGCGACGAAGAGATCGACGATCCAGTCGGGATAGCTCAGTCGACTGGCATCATCTGTCCAGATCATCGGCGTATCGGCAACCCTACGAAGAACGGCGTTCACGAACCCGCGGACCTTGGGATGGGCCAACTCGACTGTCTCGCCAACCGCGGCGTGACGAGCTGTACCGGCGAACACGAGTTGGTACGCGCCAAGGCGGAGCAATGTACGGACCTCGGGGTCGGGCTCGGTCAATACGAATCGTTCGACGATCGCTTCGCACGCTCGTCTCATTCGCGTGGTTCCGTAGACGAGTTCGGTCACGAACCGGCGATCTTGTTCGTGGAGGCCACTTCGCCCCAGCATGCTCGGCAACAACAAGTTGGCATACGCCCCGTCGTGGTCGATGCGCAAGAGTGCCTCGTACGCGACTGCTCGCGCGGTCTGCTTTCGAGGTGTGTCTGGCCCGCGAGGCCCGACGTCACCGTTCGCCGGCCCTCTTTGGACCCGAGATGACCTGCGCTGGTTCACGACTGACCACCCACGTGCTCGCCGATGCGTGGCTTGGCACCGTGAGACCACGATCGTGCATCCATCGCCGACTTGCCCTCCGGTTGCACGAGCACAAGCCTCAGCGATCCGTCGCGCGTTCCTACCGTCACCGGACCGATGAAGGTGCCAGCGGTCTCAGCGTTTGCAGCGGGTTCACCGCCATCGGTTTCATCCTCGATTTCAGCCCGGAGAATCTTCAATCGCCGGCCCCGGAAGGTCGTCCAAGCTCGCCCGACACGGATCAACCGATCGAGCTCGACCGCCGGCCCGGCCCATCCGATCTCGAACTCGACAGGATCGAGCTTCGATGCATGGACGGGCTCCCCGACTTGCGGCGTCGTTGGGCCGAGGCCTGTGACGAGGTTACGAACCAACTGGTCGGTCCCGACCGAGACCAGTCGCCAGCGAAGCTGCTCGGCCGTCTGCCCCGCGTCGATCGGCACCAGATCGACGTCGACGATCGGGCCGGTATCGAGTCCGGCCTCCAACTGCATCAGGCAAACCCCAGTCACCTGATCGCCGGCGAGAAGTGCCCGCTCGACGGGTGCGGCGCCGCGCCACCTCGGCAGCAGTGAAAAATGCAGATTGACCATCGGGAGCTCTTCGAGAACGGCGGCTTTGATCAGCTGACCGAACGCGACGACGACGCCAAGATCAGCCCCGGCCCTCAACGCGTCGGTCACCTGATGACTGACCGGGATCGAGAGCGCAACAGCGGCCGCCTTGACCGGGCTCGGAGTAACGTCTTTGCCTCGGCCCCGACGTTTGTCAACGCCCGTGACCGCAAGAACGACATCAAAGCCGTTTGCGACGAGGGCCTGCAGCGGCGGGACAGCCAGAGCCGGGGTGCCGAAGTAGACGAGTCGCTGTGGACGGCCCTTCGGGAGCGGGGCCAGTTCGGTCACGATCGTTCGAGAATCTGCGATGAGTTCACTTGAGGCGCAGTCGCCGAGGCTTCGACTTCGCCTGTTCGTCGACGATCTGGCGGTACTCGGCCAGCGCGGCCTTGCGCTGGTCGGGTGACATTCGATCGAACATGAGCACCCCATGGAGATGATCCAACTCGTGTTGGAACAAGCGACCCATCAACTCGTCTGCTTCGATCTCGATTTCATTGCCGTCGAGTGTGCGCCCACGCATCAGCACTTCGTTTGGCCGAAGCATCTCGACGTACAGCCCCGGAATGCTGAGGCAGCCTTCGTCGTAGACCCATTCCCCACGACTCTCCACGATCTCGGGGTTGATGATGACCATCGGCTGATCATCGATCTCCCACACGAAGATCTGCTTCTGCACGCCGATCTGCGGAGCGGCCAGCCCGATCCCGCTGTCACTGGTGTAGAGGGTCTCGAACATGTCGTCGACCAGTCGGGCGACCTTGCCGTCGATGTCGGTGATCGCCGCAGCCGGAGTTTTCAGGACAGGATCGCCGTAGGTTCGGATTTCGTGGGCCACACTCTCAGGCTAGCGATGAACGGCAAATGATGAACCCAGAACACTTCTCGACTCCAAACCCGACCTCGTCCAGCCAACCAACCACGATCAAAGTCGCAATGCCCGACGGCACGCTGCAGCTGACGACCGACCGAGGTGTCTTCAGCCATGGCGCACTCGATCTCGGTACGAAGGTGCTTCTGCTGAAGGCTCCTGCACCGCCGGCATCCGGCAACCTGCTCGACCTCGGTTGCGGCGTCGGCCCGATCGCAATCACGCTCGCGCGCCGGTCACCATTGGCCACCGTATGGGCCGTGGATGTCAACAACAGGGCGTTGCGCCTGTGTCGGGACAACGCCCGCGCCAACGGTGCGCAGAACATCAACACCTGCCTCCCCGAGCAGGTCGATGACGGCATCGTCTTCGACGCGATCTGGAGCAACCCGCCGGTTCACGTCGGAAAAGACGCCCTGCACGAGATGCTGTTGCTGTGGCTCCCTCGTTTGAGACACGGTGGTGAGTGCATCATGGTCGTGCACAAGCACCTTGGATCCGACTCGTTGCAGACCTGGCTGACGGCGCACGGATACCCGACCGAGCGACTCGGATCGGCGAAGGGGTACCGAATCCTGCGCTCGGTCCGACAATGACGTCCGACAATGACGTCCGACAATGACGTCCGACAATGACGTCCGATCATGACGTCCGATCATGACAACCGGTCGACCTACAAACGTGGTGGATCCACTTCGATCCGAATTCTGCTGCCCTTCGGGCGAGGATGTCCAGCGATCGCTGTGCCGAGGACATCCCACGACGGTGCCCGCAACAAGACCTTGCCGTCGAGGGTGGGCGAGACTCGCACGCCTGCCGGTTCAAGGCCCGCTGCGTAGGCCTGCGCCCCGGCACCAGTCACGACCGCGAGGGCCGCGGACGGAGGAAACCCCAGCGCCGAGCGCCGAGCAAGTTCTCGTGTCACCAAGCGTCCGGGGTCGGCGTGCAACGCAGCTTCGAGGACCTCGTGGTGCGGTACGAAGGTCTGCACCAGCAGGCGGCCGCCGTCGGCGCGGCGTCCGACGAGACGCGCTGCTCTGACCAGCAGGCTCATCGCCTGCTCCGCTGCGCGGTACCGGGGAGCCAGGAGCTCGGCGTCGAGATCGAGAAACGCCACCGTGTCGGACCGGTGAACTCGGTGCAGGACCGCTTCGGTGCCGACGTACACACCAGCGTCGGCGACCGGCTGAGAGTCCGGATCCGCGGCACTCACGGAAACCACCGGCCTCCCAGCTGCAGCCTCGAGCTCCTCACGAAGTCGGGTGATGCCGATCCGCAGGTTGGCAAACGAACTTCCGCCGCACGATTGACACACCGGCGGCCTGACGGTGGTGCAGCGCGAGCAGACGAAATGGCGGTCGTCACTTTGGGCGACCGCTGCCTCGCAGACCTCGCAACGCTGCAGTGCTCGACACGTACGACAGGCCAGCAGCCGAGCCCGTCCTGGGGAATTCAGAACGCACACCACGACCCTGCTCGGGTCCCGGAGATGTCGGATCAGCGGGGAGGTCACGAGGCTTTTCTGCCAGGGATCGTCGCGTGAGCGGTCGACGATCTCGACGATCGGCCAGCCTGCCCGCTCCTCGCTGATCGATGGCCTGCTGATGCCGGCCGGGGGAAAGGCCGCGATGGCGATCAGGCTCGGGCATGGGGATACCAGCAGGACCGGAACACCTGCCTTCGATGCCCGTTGGATCGCGACGTCGCGAGCATGCCATGTGGGCTGGCGCTCTTCCTGCAGAGACTCGTCGTGTTCGTCCAGGACAAGCAGTGATCGCATGTCTCGACACGGCGCCCAGACAGCGCCGCGTGCGCCGATCACCACGTCGACTCCTCCTCCGCCGAGGGCCCAATCCTTGGGCATGACTGCAACCGTGCGACCTGCCCGCCGGAGTCGGACCGCAAGAAGACGGGCGGCTTCGACCGAGGGGACAACGACGAGAACAGCCCCGAAGCGACACGCGGCGAGCACCACCGGCAGGTGGTCTGCCAAGGGGGGACGCCGAAGAACCCCTCCTCCTTGGCTGATCAAACGCACGGCCTGGTCATCGACGGGCTCGGGGACGGTCGGACCGTGATGGGGTTGCGGCAGGGCAAGCACAGCGGCCGGCGGAGACGCGCTGACCAGAAAGGGTCTCAATCGACCTGCCCAGCGCCTGCCGGCCCATTCGGCAAGTTCGAAGATCTCCGCTGATGGACCGATGCCGGTGACCTTGGCCAGAGGCAGAAGCCGCGCTGCGTCCAGTGTTGGATCCGGTGAACCGAGGGATGCAACCCAACCCCCGACACGGCGGCCGTTCAGCGAAACCCGAACGAGCGTGCCAACTCGGACGCGGTCAATCATTGATTCGGGAACGATGTAATCGAACTGTCGATCGAGCCCGGTGAGATCCGGGACGACACGTGCGATGAGTGGCGTAGTCGGACTCGACCTTGCCGCCACGAGGATCAGGCGCCGATCGCAGCCTTGAAATCTGCCAAACGGCTGACCTGCTCCCATGTGAACTCCGGCAAATCGCGACCAAAATGCCCGTATGCCGCCGTCTTGCGGAAGATCGGGCGCTTGAGATCGAGGTCACGGACGATGGCGCCGGGGCGAAGGTCGAAGACCTGACGCACGGCGGCTTCGATCAGCAGCGGATCGACGGTATTGGTGCCGAAGGTCTCGACCAGAATGCTCACCGGATGGGCCATGCCGATGGCATACGCGACCTGCACCTCACATCGAGTTGCAGCTCCGGCGGCCACGACGTGCTTTGCGACCCAGCGCGCGGCGTAGGCGGCTGACCGGTCGACCTTGCTCGGATCCTTTCCGCTGAAAGCGCCGCCACCATGGCGGCCCATTCCGCCGTAGGTGTCGACGATGATC
>JANOEM010000100.1:0-5377 GCA_031413195.1 Actinomycetes bacterium | reverse complement strand
TCATGCCAGCCCCAGATCAGGATGGCAGCGCCAAAGCCGATATAGGCACCCTGCCAGCTGGTATCATCGCCCTTGGCAAAGACCACCGCCATTGCGACCATTGCGGTCAGCCCGGCGATGATCTTGCCGGCGGTTGCGAGTCCTTCGACCGGCGAGACGCCCGTGTCGATGATTGCCACGTCAACTCCTGCGCCGGTGTAGCCCTGGTTCCAGAAATCCGTGACGCCGGTGATCTCGGTCAGGGCCTTCATCGAGTATTGGTCGGTCTCGGGATCGTGGGCCACCGCAAACGCGGTCGACGAGGCGAAGACCGCCGGCGCCGCGACTCCTGCGACGATCAGGAACTGGGCCAACCGGCGGACGCCGGTCGATCCCCGCGAAGTCCGGGGCCGCCCGCCCCATGTCGCGCCACGAATTGGCGCCGCACTTTCCTTACTTGCCGCCATTGTGTTCCCTCGTCCTCAAGAGATGTGGATTGCGCTCGAGCTGTCCTTCTCGATCGCAGCACTGGGGTGTCCCGCAGGACTTCATCCAAGAACAACTGGGCTGATTGCACAAGGTTTTTGGACGGACCTTGCCCAAGCTCTGAGATACTTGAGCCGGTCTTGACGATTCGTTCACCGACAGTCCGTCAACGCGGCCGCAATATCACGCACAGCACGTGCGGACATCAGCGCTCGCTGACCCGAAATTGGGAGGTCGTGGCCTCTGTAGCCCGCATCCAGTTCCCCTGCGCAGACGTACGTTCAGTTCATCGGCCCGATTCGGTCCGACCTTGAGCAGAAACTTTGGGGCAGAACGACCCTTGACAGCGTCGACCCAGCGTGGATCAATGGGGGAATGATCGGCGACTGTTCATCAACAAGCCCCGCGAGCCAAGGGCGGAACCACGACCGCCCAGTTCGAACGAACCGCATATCGCGACGGGAAGGACTCCGCAGGCGTCGAGTTTCAGCTGCGATCGTGGCGTTGACCGGTGTCGGTGTGGGCTTGGCACCAGTGACGCCGGCCCTCGCGATCCCCGTTGTGCCGGCGAATGTTGCGACAGCGCTCGGTCTGGGAGCCGGGCAACTCGTCAACGCAACGCTCAACGGGTCAACGGCTGCGTTCGACATCCGCTCGACGGCCTCGATCGGCTTTCCGACCCAAGGCGGTACCTACGTCGCTTTGTCCACTGGAACCGCGACCGACATCGATACCGAGGACTTCGCCTCCACCGTGCTCGGCGGCAATGCTGGCGCCGACGGTAACGATCGAACCACGCTCGTGCTCGACCTCAAACCGCCGGCCGGATTCACCTGTATGTCCTTCGACGCAATGTTCGGCTCGGAGGAGTTCCCCGAGTTCGTGAAGGCGGGCTTCAACGACACCTTCACAGCGGAGCTCGGCACGACCAACCTGATCTACGACGAAACTCTCGCCAAGGTGGTCGCCCCGAACAACTTTGCTTTCGATCCCCAGGGTGCGATCATCGATGTCGACACCGTGTTGGGCGTTGCTCCGCCGGCCAACACCTTTCTCGACGGCGCAACGCCGACGCTCAAGGTGTCGACGCCTTTCACAGCTGATGGCGCGGGACAGATCAAGGTGTTCCTCACCGTGCAGGACATCGGTGACAGCATCTACGACTCGATGATCTTCATCGACAACTTCACCTGGCGCAACGATGTGAACTGCGCCAAGGGTTCGTCCCTGCTCGTCGGATCCTCGTTCTCCCCGCTCGTGCCCGCACGGATCCTGGAGACCCGCCCGGGCGAGACACCAACCGTTGACGGCCTGTTCTACGGCGGGGGTCTGACCGCCGGATCAGGAGTCCTCGAACTGCAGGTCGGGGGGCGGGGCGGCGTGCCGGCCAACGCCGGCGCAGTTGTCTTGAACATCACTGCGACCGGGGCCCCCGTTGGCGGCTATGTCACTGCCTACCCGTGCGATGCGCCTCGTCCGACGGCATCGAACGTGAACTACGCAGCCGGACAAACGGTCCCCAATCTGGTGATTGCCAAGTTGAGCGCGAACGGCAAGGTGTGCTTGTTCACGTTGACACCGACCCACTTGATCGCCGATGTCAACGGCTATCTGTTCGCAGGTTCGTCCTACGCGGCACTGTCGCCGGCGCGCATCGCCGAAACTCGCGTCGGCCTTCCACCCACCGTCGACGGATTGTTCTCGGGAATCGGGCCGATCGGGGCCGGTCAGATCCTGGAACTGCAAGTTGGTGGACGCGGTGGCGTGGCTGCTGACGCAGCATCGGCCGTGATGAACATCGCGGTTGCGGGTCCGGCAGCGCCCGGCTATCTCACGATCTACCCCTGCGGCGCGCCACGTCCGAACGCATCGAGTCTGAACTATGTGGCCGGTCAGACCAGTGCGAACCTGGTGAACGCGAAGGTCGGAACCGGGGGCAAGGTCTGCATCTACTCACTGTCCGCTACCGACCTGGTCGTGGATGTCAATGGCTTTTATCGTGCCGGGACAACGTACGTTCCGCTTTCTCCGGCACGGGTGCTCGAGACACGTGCGGGTGAGATCCCCACGGTCGATGGCCAGTTCTCCGGCACTGGGCCGCTCGGCACCGGACAGACTCTGGAATTGAAGGTCACTGATCGCGCCGGTGTGCCGGCCAACGCGGCCACCGTTTTGCTGAACGTCGCCGTCACAGGTTCCTCCGTTGCCGGCTTCCTCACCGTGTGGCCGTGCGGAGAGGCACGTCCGACGGCTTCTAACCTCAACTACACGGCTGGCGGGACGATCCCGAACCTCGTGATCGTGAAGGTCGGAGTTGGCGGCAAGGTGTGCCTCTTCGCGTCGTCGACGACTCACGTCATCGCCGACCTGAACGGGTTCTATCCGATCTGACCCAGATCTGACCCGAGCTCGCAGCGGCGTGCCAACGTACCTCCCGGAGGTGTGGCTACCTTCCTTGTCACATCGACCGCACGATCGCAGAATCTGAACCATGGCGGTAGTGATCTTCCGGGTACGTGCGTGGGTCAGGAATTACTGGCGCGCGGGCATGCTCGTCGGTCTGCTCGTGGGTGTCATCGCCGGTTTGGTGATCGGACTCGCCGCCGGCGCTCGGCGAACAGCCAGCGCTCCTGATCGCTATACGGCGGAGTTCGACGGGGACCCGGACCTTCGGGTCTATCAACTCGGGGGCAAACCGTTGGACCGCGAGGTCGCAGCTATAGATGGTGTGCGCGATGTCCAGGCGATTTCCTTCGTAGCGGCCTTTCCGCTGCCGGCAGACGGCTCTACTCCCTCGATCGACCCGGAACCCTGGGCCGGCGATGATCATATCGCTGGAGCACGAGTGGTCGAGGGTCGTTTCACCGACCCGGCGGCAACCGATGAGTTCACCGCCAACGCCGAGCTTGTCGAACTGCTCGGCGCAGAGGTTGGGGATCAGGTCCAGATGATCGCCTTCGACCAGGAGCAGGTGGATGCAAACGCGTTCGACAACGAGCCGGCCGTACCTGCGTTCGATACGACCCTCGTTGGCATCACGCAGACCCCCGCCGACTTCGATGATCCTTCGCCGACGATGATCCTGTCCCGTGGGTTCCTCGAAGCGCATCCCGATGTCGGGTTGGTCTGGACCCTGATCGACATTCGGCTCGACCCGGACGCGTCCGCGGACGCGGTGCTGGATGAGATCCGCGAGATTCCGGGAGCACCAGGCTTCTTCACCGACCCGACCCAAATCATCAGCGCCGATGCCCGCCGAGCCGTTCGGTTCCAGGCCATCGCGCTGTGGCTCGTCACGGCGATCGCCGCTCTCGTCGCTGCCGTCGTCGTCGGTCAACTTGCGGGTCGGCTGTTCGCTTCAAGTTCCGGGGATCGCCGATCGCTCTCAGCGCTTGGTTGGCGACGTCGCGATGTGGCCTTGGAACAGCTCGTCCAGGTGTCGCTCGTTGCGGCCGTGGCCTGGCTCGTCGCCGCGGCGGTCGCATTCTTGGTGTCGGGGTTGTTCCCGCTCGGCGCCCTCCGCCGGTTCGAGCCGAACGACGGAGCCGGATTGGATTGGACCGCCACAGGAGCCGGATTGGTCGGGGTCTTTGCAGTCATCGTGCTGGCCGGAGTCTTGGCGTCCTGGCGCCTACCCGAACGCGACGATCGGATCCGATCAAGCGGCAGGCTCGCCGGACTCTTCACCGGCGCTGGATTCACGTTGGCCACCGGAGCGCACTTTGCAGCTACCGGTGCGTCCGGTCGGCGTCGGGCCGCCGGGGCCGTCGCGTTGAGCTCCCTCGGTCTGGCCGGGCTGGTGGGATCTGCCGTCGTCGGTCTGAGCGTCGCCCATCTCGTCGATGACCCGGGCCGTTGGGGCGTCAACTACGAACAGGTATTCGGAAACCTGTTCATTCCCGGCGAACCGAGTTTCGTCACCCCGTTCATCGAGGATTCCAATGTGTCTGCGCTCTCGGCCGTGACGGCCGGCACGCTCACGATCGAGGGTCGTGACGTTGCCGTGTTCGCGGGCGAACCAATTCGTGGTGAGATCGTGCCGGTCGCATTGTCGGGACGAGCACCGGTTCTCGACGACGAGATTGGTCTCGGAGCCGAGGTCGCCCGTCGCCTCGGGGTGGGCATCGGCGATGTCGTCAGTGTCAGCGGTTCCGAAGGTGCATCAGCAGATCTGCGAGTCGTCGGGATCGTTGTCACCCCCGACGAAGCAGGCAACGGCGCAGCGCTGACCTTTGCGAGTTACGCAGCACTTGAACCGAGCGCCACCCAAAACGTCATGCTCGTGCGGTTCGGTGACGACGCCCCGGCGGATGCCGTTGAGCGTCTCGCGGCGGCAAGCTTCACGCCTCCCGAGTCGCTCGGCACGCCCACCAGCGTCGCAGCGTTGAAGCGGGTGGTCCCGGCACCATTCGCGCTCGCCATCTTGCTGACCTTCCTGCTCGGCGTGGTGGCGGCCTACGGATTGGCGATGTCGGTTCGTGCCCGCTCGCGTGACCTGGCTGTGCTGCGCGCACTCGGTTGCAACGACCGCCAGCTCCGCGCCGTGATCCATTGGCAGGCCAGCCTTCTCGCAGCGTTGATCGTGCTGGTGGGGTTGCCGTTCGGCGTGATCCTCGGACGACGAGTGGTTCGCCAACTGACAGACACGCTGGGCATCGTCCCTGGCGCAACGGTGCCCGTGCTGCTCGTCATCGCGACACCGGTGATCGTCCTGCTTGCCGTGAACGGCTTTGCCTGGTCGCCGGGTCGTCGTGCCACGCGCACGACGACCAGCGAACTCTTGCGCGACCGTTGATCCGGTCGGAGCGCGGTCAGGACTACGACGGCGCTACCGGCCCTTGCGCTGTGGCGACAGTGACGTGGTCGAATCCCTGCTCGCTCGGACCATACGTGCTGACGAACGCGGTCAGCC
>JANOEM010000099.1:0-11839 GCA_031413195.1 Actinomycetes bacterium | reverse complement strand
CCGGAGCACATGTCGACCATCGGGCCGCCATCGATGTAGTCGGGGCCGTTGTTGCCCTGGATCAGGTCGTTGCCGTTGCCGCCGATAATGACGTCGGCGCCGTTACCGCCTTCGAGCTCGTCCCACGAGTACGCAGCTGAGTGCGACCGGATCGCCTCCGAGCTGCTGTCGCTGCGTGACCCACATACCGGCGAGCCGGTGGTGGCGGCAGTGTGGCAGCGTGACGAGATCTTCGCCGGGCTGAGCCGCCAGCCGTTGGCAGTAAGGACAGCGAGGTCGTCGTACCAACCGGCCGCTTCGACGTAGGTCGGGTTGCCTTCCGTTGACGGAATTCTCATCAGCATCGAGTATTGCGAGCTCACCGTTGCCCGGTCGGTTCCATCGAGTGTGACGAGCACGTTGGAGATCCGACCGATCCGCATGTCGAACATCGTGAAGGTCGGGCTCAACCACGCGATTGCCTCGGCGACGGTGCCGGCGACTCCGCCGGCGGTGGTGTAGTCGAGATGCGCGTCGTCGGTGAAGCACGCCGCCCAGGTGTCCCAGTCGGCGCTGTTGAGTGCCTCGCTGTAGCGGAGGAGCAGGTCGCCGATCTCGGCGCGATCACTGAGCTGTTTCAGGTCCATGACCGAACCGTAACCGATCGTCTCGACCGTTTCTGACGTCGCGTCAGATGTCTGCGATCGGTTACGGTGCTGCGTCGTGGGGACCAACGTGGTGATTGAAGGTGTGGGCGCGTTGGCCGATGCCTTGCGCGCTGCGCAAATCGAAACCGATCAGTCGACCACGGTGGTCGTGGCCGGGATCAGCGCTCGTGCAATCGCGTTCGCCGATCTCACCGACGACGACTTCGATGCAGCTTGGGAACAACCGATGCGAGCCGCCATTGCGGCCTTTCAGAGTGCCCATCAGGCCGGTCATCGACGCATCATTGCAATCGTGCCAACGATCGGTATGTCGGGGGCGCCGATGCTCAGCCATGCTGCTGCCACGTCCGAGGCAATCAGGGTGATGGTCAAGTCCGCCGCCCGACAGTGGGGCGTCGATGGAATGACCGTCAACTGCATCGCCGTTGCCCCCATCCTGTTCGGCATCGATCCCGCCGATGTCGGGGCCGTTTCACTTGCCCCACCCGCACTGGCAGGAGCAGGAGCAGGAAACGTGATCGACGACATCGTGCCCCTGATCCGAATGGTCGCGGACTCAGATTCCCATCACCTGACCGGAGCAACACTGACAGCCGACGGTGGCACCTGGATGTCGCCATGACCCCCCTCGCCATGACCCGCCTTGCTGGTCGCCTCGCTGGTCGCACAGCAATCGTCACCGGTGCCGGTCAAGGTGTCGGTGAGGGAATCGCACGTCGTCTCGCCACCGAGGGAGCGAACGTCGTCATCGCGGCACGACGCGTCGACACCGGACAGCCCGTCGCCGACGCGATCGTGGCCTCCGGGGGATCGGCAATCTGCATAAAGACCGACGTCTCGTCTCGCGAGTCCGTGCAATCGTGCGTCGACGCCACCGTTGACCGTTTTGGCGGCCTCCAGATCATGGTCCATAACGCCTTCCGCGGCGCGTCGCCTCATCGACTCGAGGACGCTGATCTCGATCGCCACTGGAGTCACATGTCGCGCACCGGGGTGTGGGGGGTGCTGTTCACCGGACAATCCGCGTGGCCCCATCTTCGTCAGTCCGGTTCCGCCGGCCGGTTCATCATCGTGTCATCGCCGAGCGGCATCGAGGGGAGCGCGAACATCCCGCTGTACTCACCGGTCAAAGCAGCCGAACGGGCCATTGCGAAGAGCCTCGCCCGCGAGTGGGGACCGGTCGGCGTCACGGTCAACTGCATCGCCCCGGTAGCAGCGTCTCCGGCGTTGCTCACTGCATTCGATCGAGCCCCGGCGCTGAAGTCGGCGATCGAATCGCGTACCCCTCTCGGTCGCGTCGGGGATCCCGACACCGACATTGGTTCGGTTGCGTTGTTCCTCGCGAGCGACGATTCGTCCTACGTTTCCGGCCAGACCATCGTCTGCGACGGAGGCTCGTTCCTCGGCCTGTGAGCCACTCAACACCCCCCACGTCAACAGCAAGGAGACCGACATGATCCAACTCATCACGATGTTGAAGCGTAAGCCCGGCACGACCCACGAGGAGTTCCTCGAGTACTGGCGGGAGCACCACGGCCCACTGATCACACGGTTGTCGTGCGCCAGATACGTGCGCCGGTATGAGCAGCATGCGTCCATCTGGCCGCCGCCGGGCAGCACGATGGACGAGCCGATGTACGACGGGGTCACGATCCAGTGGTTCGACAGCGCCGAGGACTTCTACGCCCACGTGATGGAGCCGGACCAGGCCGAGATGATGGCCGACATCGCAGAGTTCCTCGACGTGTCCGCCCTGCACTGGACCATCTGCGAAGCGCCCGTTGTCGTGATCGGCGATGGCGCCGCCACCGGCATCGTTCCCGCCGCAGATCCCGACAATCGATAGATGAACGATCCGACCGTCGCGAACGTCGTCATCATTGCCGGCGCGGAGGCGGTGCAGAGCGGAGCCGCGCCGGCGCTGCGCGAGATCGCTGAACGCACCGGGATGGGCATTTTCAACACGTGGGCGGCGAAGGGCTTGTTCCCGTGGAACCATCCGGCCCATCTCGGCACAATCGGCCTCCAAAGCGGCGACATCGAACTGGCCGGTCTCGGTGATTTCGACGACGTGGTGCTGTGCGGGGTGAGCAACGATGAGATGGATCGCCTGTCGATGACCGAAGCGGGGATCAATTGGCGCGAGGTCCTTCCCGTCGAAATCGGGTCCTTTCCGTTTCCCGTTCGCGCGCTTCCGACGCCGCGCCCACGCCTGTACGACGACCTCGCAGCCGCTTGCCAACCGCTGTTTGCAGAAGCAGCAGTTCCCCTCAATCCTGCGCGAGCTGCGTCGGACCTGGCCGGATGGTTGCCGCAAGGAGCTGTCGCGTGCGGTGACGCGGGACGAAGCGGGTTCTGGCTCGGCCGTACGTTTCCGACACGAGAGCTCGCAAGTGTGCAACTTCCGACCCGACCTGCCGCAGGTTTCGCGATCACCCAGGCACTGATCGCCCGGCGAACCGGACGTGTCAGCATCGCCGTGATCGACGAACTCGACGAGGTCAGCAGGTCGGTCGCCGAGCGGGCGACAGATCTGGTCGTCGAGGTGTGGACACGGTCAGGGCCTGAACTGACGAGCGACGAGCGCATCGACCGCCTCGACCGCTCGCATCGGTCCGGTGGCGTCCACGTCTTGGAGCTCGGGATCCGGTTCGACGCGATCGATGCACTGATCGCGGTCGCCGGCGCGCCACGATGGGACGCATGATCTCTCGCGAGGGTTTCGTCCTGACCGGCGCACATGTGCAACTCGAGCCCCTGTCGTTGGACCACGTGCATCAACTGGTCGTTGCCGCCAACGAAGACCGAAGTACGTTTGCCTGGACCGCGGTGCCCGAGAGCGTGGCCGCGATGACCACGTACGTCTCGTCCTTGCTTGCTGATGCCGACGCTGGGCGGGTGGTCCCGTTCGCCCAGCGACGACTCGCCGACCTACGAATCGTCGGGTGCACCCGCTTCATGGAGATCCGCTACTGGACCGGGCACGAACTCCCTGACGAGGTCGAGATCGGCGGCACGTGGCTGGCATCGTCGGCCCAACGAACGGCGATCAACACCGAGGCGAAACTGCTGATGATGACGCACGCCTTCCAGACTTGGAACGTCAGTCGCCTGGCGATCTGCACCGATGCGCTCAACACGCGCAGTCGACAGGCAATCGTGCGGATCGGAGCGACCCTCGAGGGGATCCTCCGCAACCACCGCGCATCGGCACACGCAGGCATGGTCGGTACGACGCGGGACTCGGCGTTGTACTCGATTCTCGACACCGAGTGGCCCTCGGTGCGCGCCGGACTGCGCGATCGGCTCTGATCAGGACGACTCCGATCACGACGACTCCGATCAGGACGACTGGTCCCAGGCAAGGATGAGTTCGTCAGCGGTGACGATCGCTGCCACCATCGACAGCGTGTTGGCGATGATCTCGTCGCCGTACGCGACCGGCATGCCAGCCACGCAGTCGCGAACGACCACCACTTCGTAGCCGAGGTTGACCGCTTCGATCACCGTCCCTGGGATGCCGAGGTTCAGCGACATGCCGGTGACGACCACCGTCGTGCTCCGAAGCTCTCGGATCAGCGCGTCAAGGTCGGTGCCCGTGAACGGCGAGAACCCGTGATGACGATTCGAGATCAGGTCGCTCGGGTCGATTCCAAGTGCCGGAATGAGTTCGGCCGCAGCGCTGCCGTGGAGCAGATGGACCGGATCCTTGACGAGCATCCGGATGAGGGGCGCATTCAACGGCGTGCCCTCACGGTCCGCCAGGAGCGAGAATGTGCAGTGGATCACCGGAACGCCCCGTTCACGCCCTGCCGTGAGAACACTCGCGGTCGCCGGCACGACTCCCGCCTCGTCGACGGCGCCGGCCAGAACCGGCATCGTGGCCAGGTCACCGCACACCCCTCGCTGCATTTCCATCGTGATCACGACGCAGGTTCGCGGATCAAGGGGTCGTACTCGGCCGGTCGCAAGATTCGTAGGGTTCGTCAGGTTGGTCAGGTTGGTCGGGTCCGTCGACATCACCGAATCGTACGCGCGCTCCGTTTCTGACGCGACGTCAGATCCTGGGTACTCTGTGGGTCCTGCGCTCCGCAACCGCATCAGCGGGTCATCGGCGGGCGCACAGGAGGGGGAATCGTTCGTGGAACGCGACTACGTCATCAAGTTGGGCACGATGCTGATCACGATGGTCGAACCGACCAGGGGTCACGAGGTCGAGTACAACCGCTGGTACGAACGAGACCACTTCTACGGCGGGGTGATGACTGGTGCGTGGTCGTTCGCCGGTGATCGTTTCGTCGCGACGCGAGATTTGAAAGCGCTCCGCTACCCGGCAGAGACCCCGATGACCCCCGACCCCTCGACCGGCTCGTACCTCGCGGTGTACTGGGTCCTCGACGGACACCACGAGGATTGGAACCGGTGGAGCGTCGACACGGTCAAGATGCTGCATGCCACCGGGCGGATGTTCCCCGAGCGCACCCACATCCACACCGTCCTGTACGACTTCGGTTGGTCGATCCAGTCGAGTGACCGGGCCACTTCGGCCGAACTCGCCCTCGATCGCAACTACGCAGGCATGGTCGTCAACGTCGGCGAACTTGCCAACGGCGCGACCCACGCCGATCTCGAAGCGTGGACCCGCAACGAATGGGGGCCGTCCGCAATGAGTTCTTCGTGGGGACCGGACCTGATCCTCAACGCCACTCCGCTGCCGTTGCTCGACGATGCACCTGCGGATGTTCCCCGAGTCGCGAATGCCGAGAGCAGATTCCTGCAGTTGCACTTCCTCGACCACGCCCCCGAAACCGGATGGGCAGACGGGTACGCACAGTTCGGAAAGCGACTCGACGACAGCGGGGTCGCGAAGCACTTGTGGACCGCGCCGTGGAAGCAGACCATCTTCGGGACCGACACCTATACGGGAGATCTCTGGTGAGCACAATCCAACCCATCACCGGCAAGAAGGTGCTCATCACGGGCGTGACTGGATGGGTCGCCGGACCGGTAGCAACCGCAATGGCGGCGAGCGGCAACGAGGTCTACGGGGCCGCACGATTCAAGGATGCGACAACCCGCGAGCCGCTCGAGTCGGCTGGCGTCCGGACTGTCAGCATCGATCTCGCGCACGGTCGTTTCGACGAGGTCCCGTCCGGGATCGACATCGTGCTCAACTTCGCCGTGGCCAAGGTGAACGACTTCGAACTGGCATTCAAGGCCAATGCCGAAGGCGCCGCAGACCTGATGGAACTGTGTAGGGACGCAGAGGCGTTCTTCCACTGCTCGTCCACTGCCGTGTACGCACCCGACGGCCACAAGCCGCGCTTCGAGACCGACCCGCTCGGCGACAGCCATCGGCCGATGCCGGGAATGCCGACCTACAGCATTTCCAAGATCGCTGCAGAGGTGTTGGTCAAGCACACCGCAAAACGGCTCGGTCTGCCCACCGTCATCGCCCGCCTCAACGTGCCCTATGGCGACACGTACGGCTGGATGATGTTCCACCTGATGATGATGGAACGCAACATTGCGGTGCCGGTGCACGTGGATCAACCAACGTCGTACACGCCGATCCACTCCGATGACATCGTTGCTTCGCTGCCATACCTGTTGACCCTTGCCTCGAGCCCTGCGACGATCGTCAACTGGGGTGGGGACGAGGTTGCCGGGATCGAGGACTGGTGCACCGAGATGGGTCGGCTCACCGGCCTGACGCCCCAGTTCGCGCCGACCGAAGCGACGATCGCCTCGATCGTGCCTGATCTGACCAAGATGCACAGCACGGGGTTCGTGCCTCAGATCAACTGGCGCGAAGGCATCCGTCGCCAACTCGAAGCCACTCGCCCCGATCTCTTGAGGTGACCCGGTGCGCATCGGTCTGACCGTCTTCTTGACCGACCGCACGATCGATCCTGCGACGCTGGCTCGTGAGGCCGAAGTCCGAGGGTTCGCCTCGCTGTACTTCCCCGAACACACCCATATCCCGGTCAGTCGAGTGACGGCCCCGCCGACGGGCGACGAGGAACTGAACGACGAATACAAGAGGACACTCGACCCGCTGATCGCGATCGCTGCGGCCGCCGCAGTCACCAGCGCGATCGTTCTCGGTACCGGCGTATCGCTGGTTGCCCAGCACGACCCGATCGTGATGGCCAAGCAGTTGGCGACGCTCGACCACATTTCCGGCGGCCGCATCACCTTAGGTGTTGGCTTCGGATGGAACGTTGACGAGATGCTGCACCACGGCGTCGAGTACGCGACACGGCGTGACCGGGCCCGCGAACACGTGTTGGCGATGATCGAGCTGTGGTCGAAGGACGAGGCATCGTTCTCTGGGCAATCCGTCCAGTTCGGTCCATCCTGGAGCTGGCCGAAGCCGATTCAACAGCCGCGGTTGCGGACACTGGTCGGCGGCGGCGCCGGCCCGAAGCTGTTCTCGCATGTCGCCGAGTACGCCGATGGCTGGTTCCCGATCGGCGGGGCCGGTGTCCGCTCCGCGCTCCCAGCGCTACATGATGCGTGGTCCGCCGCCGCCCGCAGTGGAACACCCGAGGTTGTGCCGTTCGGTGTCCTGGCCGACGCCGGCAAGCTGGACTACTACGAGGGACTCGGCTGCTCCGAGGTCGTGCTGCGGGTCAACGGCGCTGATCGCGACGACACGCTGCGGCAACTCGACGAATTGCAGCGGTTGCTCACCCGTTGAGACGCGGCCCGAGCACTGCATCGGCCACCCGGCGGCGGTGAAACGACGCGCTTCCCCACGCCGGGATCAGTGCCCATGCCTTCTTCATGTAGAGCTGCAGATCGCACTCCCAGGTGTAGCCGATCGCTCCGTGTACCTGCAGTGCGCTGCGAGCTGCCTTTTGCGCTGCATCGGACGCGAGCGACTTGGCCATACTGACATCGCGGGCCCGGCTCAGCTGGTCGGTCGCATGAGACCACGCCGCGCGAGAGATGGCAGGGCGTGCGAACTCGACCTGCAGCAACGCGTCGGCCATCAAATGCTTCACTGCCTGGAATGACCCGATTGGTTGACCGAACTGGCGTCGATCCCGGGCATAGTCGCCGGCGATCGCGAGCATTCGCGACGACAGACCGAGCAGATATGCAGCCGACGCCAGAGCGCCGGCATCGACCAAGAACTCGATGTCGACGTCGATGTCCACGGCCCGATCGGCGGCCCAGCCGACGGCAGACAGCCGTCTCCCGCGATCGATGCCATCGACGGTGGCCTGGCCCAAATCGGCACACTCGATAGCACGCACCTCTCCGCCGACGGCGGCGAGCAACACGGTGGACGACGCCGCATGCGGCACGTAGCGTTCGCCGGTCAGCGCCGTCGTCACGGCGACCGAACCGTCGGCGATTCCCGGTGCCCAGCGGCTACCCGTCAGCGCCAGCGCTCCGACGGTCATCGTCTCGAACACCGGACCGGGTGCCGCGGCTCTTCCGAGTTCTTCGATCAACAGGATCGTGTCGATGAAGTCGCCGCCCAACCCGCCATCGGCTTCGGGGACCATCATCCCCAGAACACCCATGTCTGCGAGGCGCAACCACAACGCTGAGTCGTGACCACTGTGTTCGTCCCACACGGCGCGTAGATGACTCGCGGTGAACTCTCGTTCGAGCATCTCGCGCAGGCCCGCTGCGAACTCGCGTTGGTCGGGGGTGAAACTGAACTGCATCGTTCCTCAGGCTCTCGGCAGGTTCAGGACCCGGTCAGCGATGATGTTGCGCTGGATCTCGTTGGTACCCGCATAGATCGGACCGGACAGACTGAACAGGAATCCATCGACCCACGATTCGTAGGGCCCGTCCATTCGTTCCGCGTCGGGGCCGAGCAGCTGCATCGCCAACTCGTGGGCGCGCAGGTCCATCTCGCTCCAGAAGATCTTGTTGATGCTCGATTCACTGCCCACGCTGCCCCCTTCGAGCAGTTTGGTCACGGTCATATAGGTGTGCAATCGGTAGCCCTCGGCCTGCATCCACAGATCGGTGACGGCATCGCGCATCGTGTCGTCGTCGGGATCGCCGATGTCAACCCAGAGCTTGATCAAACGCTCGACCGCAACGTTGAAGCGGGCCGGGCTGCGCAGGCTGACACCACGTTCGAACCCAGCGGTCGCCATCGCGACGCCCCATCCCTGGCCGACTCCGCCGAGGGTGTTCTCGACCGGCACCCGAACATCGTCGAAGAAGATCTCGGCGAAGCCCGTGTCGCCGTCGAGTTGGGCGATCGGGCGAACCGTGACGCCCGGCGAATCGAGCGGGATGAGGATGAATGTGAGGCCCTTGTGGCGGACCGAATCAGGGTCGGTGCGAAAGATCCCGAAACACCAGTCGGCCCAAACCGCCCGACTTGCCCAGATCTTCTGGCCGTTCAGAATCCATTCCGTGCCGTCCTCGCTGAGCGTGCCGCGGCTACGGATAGAGGCCATGTCACTGCCTGCATCGGGCTCACTCCAGGCCTGAGCCCATACTTCGGCGCTGCTCGCCATGGCCGGCAGGTAACGAGCCTTCTGGGCCTCCGTGCCGACCTCGATGATCGTTGGGCCGAGCAGGAAGATGCCGTTCTGACTGACCCGACCCGGTGCGCCGCTGCGCCAATACTCCTCCTCGAAAATCAGCCAGTGCAGGTAGTCGGCGCCGCGCCCGCCGTACTCGATCGGCCAACTCACCGCAGACCATCGACCCTCGAACAGTTTGGCCTCCCACTCGCGATGGAGCCGGAACCCTTCCTCGGTGTCGAAGCTGGGCAAGGGCTCGGGCGGAACGTTCGCTTCGAGCCAGGCTCTCGCCTCGGCCCGGAACTCCTGTTCACCAGCGGTCTCGGTCAGATCCATCGCCGGGCACAGTACCCGACCCAGAAATCTGATCCACCGTCAGAATCCCACCCCACCCGAGGCTTTCGCGCGCGACGAGGCTTTTGCGCACGCCAGGCGCGCGCCAAAGCCTCGGGCGGGGTGATGGAGACGAGATGTGCGAGCCTGGGCCGATGAGCGACACCGATTTCTCCGTAGCCGAGATGGCCGAAGCGTTCGAAGAGTTCCAGCGGTTGGGTGCCCGCGGACGCAACTGGCCGGAGTGGTCGGCGCTGTTCACCGACGACGCCACCTACATCGAGCACTGCCTCGGCCGTTTCCGTGGGGCGAAGGGTGTCGAGGCGTTCATCCTCGAAGCGATGAAACCGGTGGCGCCGATGACTTTCTCGGTCGACTGGGCAATCATTCAGCCGCCGCACCTCGCGTTCGACATCTGGAACCACATGCCCGATCCGGCCCGCGCCGGCACGAAGTATTCGTTCAGCAACCTGTCGTTGCTGATCTACGCCGGCAACGGCAAGTGGAGCTGGGAGGAGGACTTCTACGCCCCGAACGACTCGAGCGAGACGGTGATCGATTGGTACAAGGCCGGCGGACGACCCGAGATGGAAGCCGACCCGAGCATCGTCCACACCAGCCTGGTCGAGCCCCCCACGTTCGACGACCCCACCGGCGTCGCCGAGATGGCGCGCGCCTGGCAGGCGGGAACACCCGTCTATGCGACGGGCGCCGAGGTCTGGCGGCACGGCTTGGGCCGAACACCCGCAGCGGAGGCAGAGCCGTTCACCGAAGCGGCCGACGTCGTCGTGATGGACGGCAAGCGCGCGTTCCTGCGCTGTGGGCGCACAGCGATTGCGCTCACCCACGACGGCCACGGCGCGATCCGCTTCGAAGAGCGAGCGTTCAACCCGTCCGAGCAGATCTGAAACGAGCCGGCTTCAGCGCAGGTATCACATGTCGCGCGTGGCCCGACATCTGCTGACAGCGCTCGGGGTGGCTCGCTCTGTCTAATCTGACGTCGTGTCAGAAACTCGCTCGCGCGTACCCATCATCGACGGTTGGTTCACCGTCGACACCGATGAACCATCGCTCATTGGTTGCCGGTGTCCCGCCTGCGGGACCTATGTGTTTCCGCCCCGTTCCGGCGGCTGCCCCAGCCCGGTGTGCGAGTCCGAGACACTCGCACCCACCCCGCTGTCGCGGCGGGGCCGGATCTGGAGCTACACCGAGAACCGCTATGCCCCTCCCCCGCCATACGTGGCATCCGATCCGTTCGAGCCGTATGCGCTGGCCGCAGTCGAACTCGAAGCCGAGGGTTTGGTCGTGCTGGGCAAGGTGGCGACGGGCATTCTTGCCGCGGACCTGCGGGTGGGGATGGAGATGCAACTCGAACTCGACATCTCGCACAGCGACGAGGAACACGAGTACATCGTCTACGTGTGGGCGCCGGCAACACCAGCCACCGCAACACCCGGCATGGGAGGTGCATGATGAGCACGGATAGGGACATCGCGATTCTCGGAGTCGGCATGCACCCCTGGGGAAAGTGGGGCCGCGATTTCACCGAGTACGGGATGGTGGCCGCACGAGCAGCGCTGGCCGACGCGAACATTGCGTGGAAGGACATCCAGTACGTCGCAGGCGCCGACACGATTCGTAACGGTTATCCCGGATTCATCGCCGGCGCGACCTTCGCCCAGAAGCTGGGCTGGTCGGGAGTGCGGATCTCGAGCAGTTACGCCGCCTGCGCGTCGGGGGCGCAGGCGTTGGACTCCGCCCGCGCCCAAATCCTGGCGGGGTTCTGCGATGTCGCGCTGGTGATCGGTGCCGACACCACCCCGAAGGGATTCTTTGCACCGGTCGGTGGCGGCGACCGCAAGCACGATCCTGATTGGCAGCGGTTCCACGTGCTCGGCGCGACGAATCCGGTGTACTTCGCGTTGTTCGCGCGGCGCCGGATGGACATGTACGGCGCGACCGTCGAGGACTTCGCTCAGGTCAAGGTCAAGAACAGCCGCCACGGTTTGAACAATCCCAATGCCCGGTTCAAGAAGGAGTACACCATCGACGACGTGGTCAAGAGCCCGGTCGTCTCCGATCCCCTGAAGTTGCTCGACATCTGCGCGACCAGCGACGGCGCGGCCGCGATGGTGGTGTGCAGCATGGACTTCGCCCGAAAGCATCGCGGCAGCACCGACGGACTGTGTCGAGTGAAGGCCGTCGGCACCGTCACGCCGGTGTACCCGCAGAGTGTGCTCGAGCTCCCCGACATTGCGAGCGACTCGACCGCTGTCATCGCAGCACCGGCGCGCAAGTACAAGGACTCCATCGCGTGGTCGGCGTACGAACAGGCCGGACTCGGACCAGAGG
>JANOEM010000098.1:0-2612 GCA_031413195.1 Actinomycetes bacterium | reverse complement strand
GGCCTGTGGAGCTTCGATTCGAAGGAGTTGGACAGCGTCTCCAACCAGTACGCGGCGATGCCGAGCCTGCACATCGGATGGAGCGTTTGGTGCGCGATCGTGCTCTGGAAGTTCGCAAAACGTCGAACGATCAGATACATGGGTGTGCTTTATCCGTTCATCACATTGACGGCCATCGTTGCCACTGCCAATCACTTCATCATCGACGCTGTCGGAGCGATGATCGCACTCGGCGCGGGCTACTTGTTCGCCCGTGCCCTGGAGCGGTTCCAGCCCGAACCGATTGCGCTCACGCCGGACCCTTCAGCGGATGACATCCTCGTCGCCGGTTGAGCCTCTCGGCGCAGGCGGCGTACCGGACGACCGTTCGACGAGACCACGTCGACCCACCGGGCTCACCGTCGGCAACGTCGCGTTGACTGCCGGCGTGGCGGTATTGCTGCATCTGCCCGCCTTGATCCGTCGGGCAGCAATCAACAGCGACGAAGCCACCATCGGTACGGTCGCCCGTGTCGTCCGTCATGGCGGATCGCTGTACCGCGACATCGTCGACCGCAAACCACCGGGAGCTTTCATGCTCTACCGGGTCCTGGAACCCGTGTTCGGAACCTGGACACTGACAGCCGGTCGGTGGGTCGCGCTCACTGCGACGGTCGCTGCGATGTGGATCCTGGCCATCGAGGCAACACGGCGCTGGCCAGGGGTGCCGACCGTCGGCGCAGCGCTGTTGGGTGTCGCCGCATTTTCGCTCCTGCCGGCAGAGGACTCGCGAGCGGTCGGCTTCGAACTACTCGCCACCTTGCCCGCAGTTGCAGCCTTCGTGCTCGGGGCGCGCCGCCGCACCGTCTTGGCCGGCATCTGCGTCGGAATCGCTGCGCTCTTCAAGCAACCAATGCTTCTCGGGGCCCTCCCGCTGGCTGTTCAGTGCCTGACCGATCCGGAACCATCCCGTCAGGACACACCCGCCACACCCGCCACACCCGCCACACCATCGACGGCATGGTCTCGGCGGGTGCTCCGGTTGTGCCTTGCAGGCCTTGCGACTGTGATCACGGTGCTTGCCGGCCTCGCCCCGTTCGGTCTCCGCGATGCGCTCAGTTGGTTCGCCGGCACCGGCGACAACTATCTCGGCGGAACAGAGCTCTCGACCGTCGTCATCGTCGGTCTGGAGCAGATCGGAAGTGTGATCGGGCTCACGATGGGCCTGTCGTTGCTGGCCGCGATCGCGTGGCGGCGCCGGCGAATTCCTCTTGATCTGGCCGTGTGGTTCATCGCAAGCCTGCTGGCAACCGCCATCGGACTGCGTTTCATCCTTCACTACTTCAACCAGCTCCTTCCCCCGCTGATTCTCCTCGCCTCTCCCGCACTCATGTTGTCGAGTACGTCTCGTCGGTTGTTCAAGTTCGCCCTGGTCTGGTTCGGCGGAGCACTGGCATTCAGCATGTGGACGGTGCTGTACCCCAACCTGTTCCACGATCTTCCGGATGTCAATCGAGTCGCGGCCGAAATCGCGAGCCGCACGCACGCAGGCGAGCGGATCTTCGTCTGGGGTCAGGCCCCCGAGATCTATTGGGTCAGCAACCGTGATCCGGCCGCTCGCTATCCGCATATCGGTTTCATCACCGGTGTCACCCCGAAAAGGCCAGGGGTGGCTCCATATCTGCTCGCCCAGCCCGAAGCCGCCGCCAACCTCCTGGCCGACTTGATCGCGAACCGCCCCGCGCTGATCGTCGACGCCGCAATCGAGTCGGTGCGCGGCGGTGATCGGTATCCGCTGCGGACGAGCCCGATCGCTGAGTTCGTTGAGGACAACTACTGTGAGGTGGCCGTAGTCGACGGCATGAGGCTGCTCGAACCCTGCAACTCCTGAACGCTGATCGACCGCCGGAACCGCACGATCCAGGCAAAGCGGCCGGTGACGGCCAGCATCGAAATCGCGATGAACCACCCGGCAAACGCGTCGAGTACGAAGTGGTTACCGGTGACGACAACACAGAACAACGTCAGTGCTGCGTGGGCGGGACCGATCATCCGCCAAGGCTTGCCCCTGGCCCATTGCCACCAGACGATGCCGACCCAGAGCGAGAACGCGCAGTGCAGGCTGGGCATCGCGGCGAACTGGTTGGTGAATGCGTTGATCGATATCGGTTTCGGCGACCAAGGCCCTTGGTACTGGGCGAGCGTGTCAACGATTCCGGTCGGGCGCAGGCCGCGATGGGTCTGCAGGATCCGGCCACCCCATGGGGCTCCGGCATCGAGTAGCCGCGGAGGCATGAGCGGGTAGAGGCGAAAGATCACGAGCGCAATGGGCAACTGGAGCAAGAGCGCTCCGACCCACCGCTTTGCGTCACGCCATGGCGCGCGCAGGAGCACCGCGACCACGAGACCGAGCGTCATCACCTGATGGGCCCACGAGTAGTACCCGTTGGAAAACCCGATGATCCAGTGATGGGACAGGAGAACGTCCTGCACGCCCTGCTCGACATCGAGCCAGAGCGCGTGCTCCACATCGAGAATGGTCAGGGCATGCCGAAAGGGAGCGACCGGCAGTCCACGCTCGAACACGGCCCGTCCTGCACCAACCCTGAACTGCCGGTAGACCGTGTAGATCG
>JANOEM010000097.1:0-14404 GCA_031413195.1 Actinomycetes bacterium | reverse complement strand
GATCCTCGAGTTGATCGTTGGTTGGGTGCTGCTGATCGCCTCGCTGCTCCTCACGAATCGAACGTTGTCGACCTCTGCGCTGCTCGGCCTCGCCGGCCTGACGTGGATCGCTGTCGGTCTTGCACCCTTCGCCGGATCACCCGGCAACCTGATGCTGCCACGGCTCGCGTTGGTGCCGACAGCGTTGGTCGCGCTCGCCGCAATCGTCGGCCCCGGCGGCCGATTACGAATCGGACTCCCCGCCTTGCTTGCGGCATCAGTCGTTGGCGCCACCATCGTTGCAGGTGCAGGCTGGTACCGGTTCTCCGTCCTGATCATCGGTCTGCTGACAGTGGCCAGCGCTCTACCGGTGCGCGCTTCGACGAAGCTCGCCGGCTCCGATCGTGTCAGGCTCGGATTCGGCGGCGGACTGATCGCAGCCGGTGCAGTCGCCGTGAATGTGGGCGCGACGTCGCCTCAGTTCGTCGCCAACCTGCACGATCTGGTCATGATCGGCGGGGCTGCAGCGCTCACGATGTTCGCGAGTCGCGATCCCGGCCTGGCGCGTTCGGGAGGAATCGACCTCGATGAGCCGTCAGCGCTCGCTACGTCGCTGAGCGTCGCGCTGAGGTGCGGTCCGCTGAGCATCGCGTTCCCCGGCCTGAACGGCACGTGGCTCGATCCGTCGGGTCGAGCGCACATACCGCCATCTCCTGGCGGCCCCGTCGAATCCGAGTCCGGACAGACCATCGCCTGGCTGTCGCCACCGATCATTCTCGATCCCGAGTCTGCCTCCACGGTGCGCCACCTCCTGCGGACCGCTTCCGACACGGCGAATCTCAGGTCAGCGCTCCGGATCCGCGTCGCTGAAATAGATCGATCGCGAGAACGGCTCCAGACCGCGGCCGAAGGTGAGCGGGCCAGACTGATCGTGCTGCTCGAGTCGGGACCGCTGGCCGCTCTTGCACGATCAGGTGCGCTCCTCACGATGTCGCCCAGCGGTCGAACACTGACAGCACGGGTCGCCGTGGCCGAGCGCGTGCTCCGCGACGTCGTTCACGGTCTGCACCCCATCGCCGCGAGCGGTGGGCTGATCGCCGCGATCGAGAAGCTCGCCGCCGACTCGCACGCGTCGCACATCATCGAGGCTGACATCGACCTCGGCACTGATCTTGGCATCGATCTCGGTCCGAGCGAGAGCGAAGTCGTGTGGTTCACATGCGCCGAGGGCCTCGCCAATGCCGCCAAACATGCGCCCGGATCATCAGTGAACGTGGGGCTGCGACGATTCGGGCCAACGTTAGAACTGACGGTCAGCGATAACGGCCGGGGCGGCGCCGACGTTGCCGGCTCAGGGCTGTCGGGCCTCCGCGAGCGAGCCCTGAACGTCGGAGGAAATCTGACCGTCCGTTCTCGTGCCGGCCGCGGCACCACACTTCGCCTCGTCGTCCCGCTGCGATCAGAAATTGAGCGTTGCCACGTACCCGATGCCGCGTCAACCCCGATTCGCACCCCGATCGCATCCCGCACGGTGGACGCATGAAACCACGACTCAACTCCAGCATCCCCATCGCACTCGCTGTTTCGGCAGCGCTTGCCCTTTCTGCCTGCAGCACGCCCCCGACGAGGGCGGGCCAGGAGATCGACCCGATCACGCTCTCGTCGGAGACGGTCGGACCGCAGACCGTTGGCGGCGACGTCCTCGCCCGACTCGTCGAGACCACCAGCGCTGGCGCCGTGCAAGTCACCGACCCGAAGGGCGCCTCTTACAGCGAGGACAACGAAGGCGACATCATCGAAGCTCTCCAGGCGGGGACGTTC
Organism: Actinomycetes bacterium; assembly: GCA_031413195.1. Lineage (GTDB taxonomy): Bacteria > Actinomycetota > Acidimicrobiia > Acidimicrobiales > Ilumatobacteraceae > WLMZ01. The sequence goes on along the minus strand of JANOEM010000097.1, from coordinate 12,604 downwards.
GACATCAGCGTCCTTCGCGCCGATCGGCTGGCGACGGCGGGCGCAGCATCGCTTGGCGTCCTGCAGACACCGTTCCTGGTCACCACCGACGCCCAGGCCGCCAAGATCGCAGCCGACCCAGTGGCGGATGACCTCATGGCCGACCTCGACGACATCGGACTCATCGGGATCGCTCTGGTTCCGGGCGGGCTCCGCCACCCTTTCGGATACAACAAGGCCCTCTACGGCCCGAACGACTATGAGGGTGAGACGATCAACACCCGCTACGGCAGCGGGATCGAGGCAATCCTGGCGGCACTCGGGGCGACGGTCGATCACTCCATCGACGAGCGCGAAGACAAGGCCCGGTCGGGCGAGCTCCGCGGGATCGAGGTCTCGTTCCAGCAGCAGGCCGCCGTCGACCGACCGGCCGTCGTGACGTCCAACGTCGTGTTGTACGAGAAGTTCGACGTGGTCGTGGTGCGCTCGGAAACTTGGAACGGCATGACGTCAGCACAGCAGGCTTCGTTGCGGTCCGCAGCGGTCGCAGCGGGTCTCAGCGCCCTTGCGGCGAGGGACACCGAGGCAAAGGGGCTGGAACGGTGGTGCAGCCTGTCACAGGCTGCCAGCGTTGTGGCGACAGACGAACAACTGACGCAGCTCAAGGCTGCCCTGCAACCGTTGATCGATGCCAATCTGTCGGCGCCTGGCGCCGCTGACATCGCCAAGCAGCTGTCGGAACTCGGTGCCGGCAGCTCCGCCCCTGCAGGCATCTCGTGCGGAACGCTTGACGCCGATGGGAGCGTTGCGTCCGGCTCCGCGGTCGAAGATGCGAGCGAATTCCAGGTGACACGTCAGGGCCCACAGGACGTCCTCGACGGAGTCTGGCGGATAGAAGCTGACCTGCAAGCGATGCTCGACGCCGGCTTGTCGGCAGGTGACGCCGGGGCCAATGCCGGTGTTTGGACCCTCACGATCGTGGATCACATCGCCGTAGTCGATCAGCCCAATGGTCCGAACTGCGCCGCCGACTTCGCCTTCGCCGGGGACGCCGTGAGCATCGCTTGGGAGGTGCCCGGAAACGACGAATGCTATGGCCACTCCATCGGCACCTTCCGCCGGGACGGCGATGTCGTCACCTTCAACTGGGAGAAGAACCAGGACTACGACGTTCTGCTCGACCAGGTGATGTTCGCGGATGGGATGCACAAGATCGGATGAAGCGTTCGATCGTTCTCGCTCGGGCAGGAACCGTCGCGGTTGTCGCGGCGTTCCTGCCCGCTGCGCTACAACGGACCAACCCGGGCCTGGTCGTAGCAGTGGGCGCACTGGCAGTACTCGTCACCGCCGGTGCCGCGATCTGGCTCGCCCCGACCGAACCGATGAGTCGAGCGATCGCACTGGCGCTGTGTGCACCGATGCTCATCGCGGCGGCGGGAAACGGTGCGACCGCGACGGCGTTGACGAGGGCGTTCGCCGATGCCGCTGCTCCACTGGTCCTCGCATTGGCAGGCGTCTCCCTGATGCGCCGCAGGACGGCGATCACGGTGGCCACCGTGGGTGGCTTGGTGGCGGGACCCGCGCGAATGCTCATCTATGACCCATTCCTCGACCCTGCGTGCCAAGCGTGCGGTCACGTCGGCGTGGCGGTGTGGCCGCACCCCGAACTCGCTCAGACGGTACAGACCGTCGGGCTCGGGCTGGTACTGATCGGAGTTGCCTGGGAACTGATCAGGGGTGACCGGGCCATCGTCGGGGTCGGTGTCTGCATCACCATGTTCGCCCTGGACCGCTCGGGGCAGGCGGCACTCGTTCTATGCTGCGGATACGCGACGGCGGTCTGGACCACTCGCAGTTGGGCAACGTGGCGGCGGCGGCAGGCGCTGCGTCATCTCCTGACCCTTCACGAACACGAGGGCGGGCTCACCGACATCCTCCGACAAACGATGCGCGATCCGGGGTTGACGGTCACCTTCCCGACGACGGACGGGGGCGACTTCGTCGACGTAGCCGGCAATCCGGCGAGCCCGAGACCGGAACAGATGACGACCGATCTGTTCATCGGCGGCGAGTTGCTGGCCCGCGTTCACCATGGCGCACGAACTGCGGTGCCGGACCTCGATGCGGCCCTCGATCCAGTGGCCGGTCTGATTCTGCAGAACGAGAGGTCGACCGCTCAACTGGCCGCACGGGTTCACGAGTTGACGCGTGCCCGGACCAACATCGTGCGGGTGGGGCTCGGTCAGCGATTGAGTATCGAGCGAGATCTACACGACGGCGTGCAGCAGCAGCTCCTCGCATTGGGGCTGGATATCCGGCTCGCGATCGGTTCGCTGCCCGACGACAGCCCGGATCGCGCATCGCTGGAGGAAGCCCTTGCGCTGGTGCACGAGTGTGTCGATGGAGTGCGGGCAATCTCGACGGGAGTGTCGCCGCCACTGCTGGCGACACGCGGACTGCGTCCGGCGGTCGATGCGTTGGTGCGGCGCCACGGAACACCCGTGGACATCGGCGGTCTTCCAGCGGGGCGTTTGCCGCCCGATGTCGAACGGGCCGCCTACGCAGTCGTGGCCGAGGCATTGGCCCGCGGCGCCACCTCGCTTCGCGCGATCGAGCAGGACGGACTGTTGACGGTGCACGCCGCCGGTGCGGTGGAGGGCGCCGACGGCGTGCTGCCCGATCTGGTTGCTGCGTTGGGTGGTCGGATCCGACTGGGATCGAGCATCGAGGCGGTGATCCCGTGCGAGTCGTAGTGGCCGAGGATCAACTGCTGACGCGTGAGGGTCTGGTCAAGATCATCACGGCTGCCGGCGGTGAGGTCGTTGGTGAGGCGGCGGACTTCGACGGAGTGCGACGCCTCGTCGCACAGGAGCGCCCCGATGTGGTCGTTCTCGATATCCGGCTACCGCCGTCGCACACCGACGAGGGTCTCCGGGCCGCCGACGAGATCCGATCGCTCTATCCGGCAATTGCGGTGCTGATCCTGTCGCAGTACATCGAGGTCGAGTACGTCGAGCCGCTGATCGCGAACGGTGTGGGCTCTGTCGGCTACCTGCTCAAGGACCGCGTCATGGACCCCGCCGCGATCATCGATGCGCTGCGTCGCGTGATCGCTGGGGAGTGCGTGATCGATCCGGCGATCGTTGCCGAACTGCTCCGGCCCAAGCGGGACGCGCTCACAGCGCGCGGCTTGTCGAAGCGAGAGCGCGAAGTTGTCGCCCTCCTCGCCGAGGGGCTCAGCAACGCGGGCATCGCCAAGCGCCTGTTCCTGTCGGAACGCACGGTCGAGGTGCACGTCCGCAACGTCATGGACCGTCTCGATCTTGCCGAAGATCAGGACATCAATCGACGGGTCGTCACTGTGTTGACCTACCTCGGTGCGCGCCCGTGACTGTCGGCGTCCAGCGCTGAACAACTGCGCGAAAATGTACGACACTGTGCAGATGACGGCCTCGACTGTTCCCTTCCTACGCACCCCGGACGTCAACTTCGCAGGGCTCGATGACTTCCCGTTCGCTCCTCACTACTTGGAGATCGAGGGGTTGCGCATGCACTATCTCGACGAGGGTCCGAAGGACGGACCGGTCGCGCTGATGGTGCACGGCATGCCGACGTGGAGCTACCTCTATCGGTCGCTGATCCCTCCGATGGTCGCCGCCGGCTACCGGTGCATCGCCCCCGACCACATCGGGTTCGGGCGCAGTGACAAGGTCACCGAGCCCACCTGGTACGACATCGCCCGACACACTGCGAACCTCGGGCATCTGATCAAGGACCTCGACCTGAGCGACATCACGGTGTTCGTGCAGGACTGGGGTGGACCCACCGGGCTGGCCCAAGCGGTCGCGATGCCGGAGCGGTTCTCACGACTCGTCATCATGAACACCTGGCTGCACCACGATGGATACGTCTACACGCCGGCCATCCAGAACTGGATCGCTCAGAACTCGCCGGGTGGTCTGTTCCGCGACAACGTGCCGGACCGTTTCAACTGGGGCACCCTGATGGTGGTCGCCACCGGCCGGGCGACTCCACAGCAATCCCTGTTCGTCATCATGGGTGGTGGGGAACCAGAGTACGAACCGACTGTCGACGCCGTTCGCACCGCCTACGATGCGCCGTTTGCCGGACTCGGCGAAGCCGGCGTGACGGGCCCCCGCCAGTTCCCGCTCAGCATCCCCTTCTCCGATCATTCCCGGGGCAACGGGGATGAGCAGGCCCGTCAGTTCGAGGTGATCAATGCCACCTCGTTGCCCGTGCACTTCGTATGGGGTCTCGCCGACCACGTGTTCGATCGTGAGTGGGGCCGGCGGTGGCAGTCGCTGATCCCGCATTCCACGTGGGACGAGATCGCGGACGCCGCACACTTCCTGCAGGACACACACGGTTCTCGGATCGCAGAGATCGTGCTCGGCCACTGCCACCCGACGTGACGAGAGGTGCTCTGAAACGAAATGCCCGTGACGTGGGAGTGAACATTGGGCTCGGCTTCTCGCTATCGCGGTTCCGTGCGTTTACGGTCGACGGGTGGGCAGTCGGCAGGGCAACACACGATCCGCAAGATCCGGTTCACGGATGGCGAAATGGGTCCCGATGGCCGCGCTCGCAGCGGTCGCCGGCACGTTGAACGCTTCAACCGGTGAGACCGTTGGGGCGGACGGAATCATCGTGACCGTCCCGGGTTGCGTCGTCCAACCGAGTGACGTGCTCGGCTGGTGGACCGGAGACCACGGGCTCGTGGCATCGATCGGCCCCGACCTGGTCGGTACCGTCGCAATCGCCGATGGGCTGATCGGCGACGGGTACTCGATGGATGGATCGAACTCGGTGACGGCACCCGGGCTCGGCGCGCCGACAACGGCGGTGACGGTCGAGATGTGGTTCAAGCCGACGTTCTCGCAGCTGACGCAGACCCTGGCGTCGAGGTGGGCCTTCCCGAGCCAGGACGATTCGGCGCGTTCGTACGCTCTCATGCTGATCGGCAACGACTTGATCTGGATGACCGACGAGACAAGCGGCCGACGGCCCGAGGAACTTCGTTTGTCGCTGCCACAGATCTTCGATGGCGAGTTCCATCACGTTGCGGCCACCTGGGATCAGAACGAGTTCAAGCTGTACCTCGACGGTCTGCCCGTGGGCGCTCGGGTGTCCCAGGGCGGAACACTCAACCCGGCAGTTACGACGCCGTTTCGTCTCGGAACGAAAGCCGGCCTCGGCGACCCGTTCTACTTCACGGGCGTCATCGACGAACCGTCCGTGATTCGTAGAGCCCTTACGGCAGCCGAAGTCGAAGAGATGGTGGGCGCCGGCCCGAATGGCAAGTGTGTGTTCTCGATCGCAACGGGCGTCGTCGGCCCGGGGATGCAGGTGAACGCTGACGTGGGTGGGGTCGATCCGATCATTTCGCCCGATGGTCGATACGTGCTGTTCCGCACCCGGTCGACCGATGTCTTCCCGGTTGTGAACACCGCGGCGGCTCAGACGCCGGGAGTCGACCTCGACCTGTTCGACAACTACCGCGACGACTTGGTCCTTCTCGACACGCAGGGCACGTCATCTACCGTCGATGACGCGCGCGAATTGGTGTCGGTCAATTCCAACGAACTCGGCGGCGAGTTGGACTCGTTCTTGGCCAGCATGACCCCCAACGCAAGCCACGTCGTCTTCACATCGATCTCGAACGATCTCGTCATCGGCGACACCCTTGCCGGCCGAGACGTGTTCATTCGCAATCGCGTCAACAGTACGACGGAGCGGGTCTCCGTTCGTTCGGATGGTTCTCAGCCGGTGTACACGGCGACCGGACTCAACAACGACAGCAGATCGCCATCAGTCAACGACTCAGGCACGGTGATCGCCTTCGAGTCCACGAACCGCAATCTGGCACCCGAGACGAACCCGGTTCCGGGCGACACGTGGCAGACATACGACATCTACGTCCGCGACATTTCCGATCCGAACCCGGCAAACCGGACGACGGAGCGAATCACCTTCGGTCTCGGCGACACGAAGGCGAACGGGTCGTCGTCAACGCCCATCGTCTCCCCGGACGGCCGATACGTGTGGTTCTCGTCGTCGGCATCGAATCTGGTGGCCGGCGATTCCAATGGGCACATGGACGTGTTCGTCCACGACCGCCAGACCGACACGACGACCCGGTTCGACCTCACCGCAGCTACGGGTCAACCGCTCGATGGCGACGCCTACCTCGCCGACGTCAGCCCGGACGGGAGATGGCTGGCGTTCTCGTCGAATGCGTCGACCATCATCCCCAACGACGCGAACGGCCAGTTCGACGCCTTCCGACTCGACACCCAGACCGCAACGGTTCGGTTGGTTTCTCCGCCCTTCTTCCCGCTGAGTGACGGGCCATCATTCGCCAACTCGATCACGGACGACGGCCGGTTCGTGTTCTTCCAATCGCAAGCGACGAACCTCGTCGGCGACGACACGAATACGCGCACCGATGTGTTCGTTGGCGATCTGACGACCAACAGCACCCAGCGGGTTTCACTCGAGCTCAACGGTTTGGAGCGCAACGGAACCTCGCAGAGTGCCTCAGGGTCGGCAGACGGCAACTCCGTCGTCTACATGTTCCAAGCTGTCGGATCGGGCTTGTTCACGATCTGGCGGTCCGACCTCGAACTCCCCTGATGCGTACGCCGACAATGATCAGGTATCCGAGGATCCAAAACTCTCCGACCGTGGCTGGCAACGTCATCAGCTCGGTGACGGCGTCGGCGTCGGGAAATATGAAGGCAACGAAGGCGCTGAGGACGTAACCCACACCGCCCCAAATCAGGATCCATCCCAGCAGGCGAGGCAGCCACCCTGACCGCAACACCAGCCGGCCCATCGGGATCAGCCAGAGACCGAAGAAGATCGCCCCGACTCCCCACAGGTTCTGACTCACCACGTACAGAAGTTGTGCAGTTGCACCGGCGTCGCTCGCTGCGGCCAGTGAGGTGTCGCCGGCGACGTCGAGCGCGGTCGCGAGCATGGCAGCGCTGCCGGCGATCATCACCGCGTTGACCAACCCGAACGCAGCCAGCGAACCGGCTGCGAACGAGTCGACGCTGCGGAACAGGCGATAGAGCCACAGTGCGGCCAGAGCCTGGGTGAGCACGATGCTCATCTCCAACACGATGCCCAGTCGCGCCAGGGAAGCACGCTCCGTCAGGTGAGCCAGAGTTTCGCCCGGGTTGTCAGCGACGAAGATCTGGTTGCGGACCACCAGAAAGCCGAACGTCCCCGTGACGGCCAAACCGAGATAGAGCAATCCGGTGATGCGTGCGGTCCGCGTCCGCTCTGTCGGGCTGACATCGGCCGGCGAGCCAGCTTCGGCGGTGGTGACGATCATTTCGTTCTCCTCTGAGCTTACAACGTAAGTTGGATTTACATTGTAAGGTGCGGCGAAGCGAAAAGAGGCCCGATGGGTGCAAAAGTTCAGCGAAGACCGCTCAGCCGTGAGCGTGTGCTCGCCGCCGCAATGAAAGTCGCCGATGAGGAAGGCATTTCGGCGGTGACCATGCGCCGCGTAGCCGCTGAGGTTGGTGTCGAGGCGATGTCGCTGTACCACTACGTGGCCGGTAAGGAGGAGTTGCTCGACGGGCTGGCAGAGCGGATCGTTACCGAGGTCGAACGTGCCATCAGGAGCCAACCCGTCGAACAGGACTGGCATGTAGCCCTGCGTCGGCGCTGCCTCACCGCGCGCAGGGTCATGGTGCAGCACCGCTGGGCACCTGGACTGATTGGTTCCCGCACGAACGCCCCGGCAAACGTCATGGCCTACTACGAGGCGATCATGGCGACCTTGATCAGCGGCGGATTCACCTACCACCTCGCCCACAGGGCGATCCATGCGCTCGGAAGTATGGCGCTGGGCTTCACCCAGGAACTCTTCAGCCCGCCCGCCGAGGACGACAACGTCGTTGGAGAGGGGGCCGAGGCCGAGCTTGCCGCCATGGCCGACGAATTTCCCCACCTCGCCGCCATGGTTGCGGCCGAACTTCACGACAATCAGCACGACCTACTCGGCTGGTGCGACAGCCAAGCCGAGTTCGAGTTCACTTTGGACCTGTTGCTCGATGGCCTGGCCAGGCAGTCGTTGCCGAACTGAATGCCTCAATCGCACAAAAGTGTTCGGTTGACACATTCAGATTGCGGGTGTTCGTCGGCCGGTACTGCAATTAGGGCTCGCGGAGAGCGATTCGCCGAAGTGGAGGGAGGGTGGGTGGCGGTTGTTTACGAGGCGGCAGTTCGGCGAGGAGCATTGTCGTGGCCTGAGTGATCGAGAACACGGCGCGCTCGAAAGCGGCCTCGGTCGCCGTCGACGTCGATTGCACTCCGCTGATCTTGCGGACATATTGGCGGGCCGCCGCCTCGATCTCGGGATGCGTTGCCACGGGCTGGAGGCCGCGCAGGGTCGTGATGTTTCTGCACATGGACAGAACCATAGGTCCGCTTTCGCGACGGCTCAGCCGATCTGGACGAGATCGACGACGAGGACGATGTCCGTGTGCTTTCGCGACGGCTCAGCCGATCTGGACGAGATCGACGACGAGGACGATGTCCGTGTCGGCGTCGAGGCCCATCTGCGCATTCGTGTCGGCGCCGAAGCCGAGATCCGGAGGCAGGATCAACAGCCGGCGGCCGCCGACGCCCATCCCGACGATTCCGTCGACGAGCCCCGGCAGGGTGCTCTCGTCAAGGCTGATTTGCACGGGCTGACCCGACGTCCAGGTGCTCTGCAGTTCCTCGCCGGTGTCGCCGCGGTAGAGGATGAGCTGGACGTATGCACTGTCGCCTGCACTCGCGATCTGGCAAGGATCCCCGTCGACCAGGTCGGTGACGGTCGCCTCGGTTGCTCCGACGCTCGTCGGGATATCGACCTTCGGCGCGTCGGCCGGGTCTGCCACCGGCGGGCCAGCCTTCACCGAGATTGCGTCGATGACAAAGGTCAACGCATCGCCGGCCTGGATGATGTCGCCACTCGGGTTGTCGCCGTAGGCGAGTTCGGCGGGAATGTCGAGCTGACGGCGTCCGCCGGCCTTGATCCCGACCAGGCCTTGTTCCCAGCCGGCAATGACGCCGCCCTCGCCGAGCGTGACCGGGAAGGTGGAACCGCGGTCGTAACTGTTGTCGAACTCGGTGCCGTCAGCCGAGCGCACACCGACGTAGTTGACGGTTACGACGTCGCCCGCCTTGGCCTCGGGCCCGGAGCCGTCGATCAAGTCGGTGATCACCAGTTCGGTCGGCAGCGCCGCGGGGATCTCGACTTCAGGCTTTCCTTCGGGGAAGGACGCATCGGTGCCGGCGACCGAGGTGTCCGCGGCCTCCGGGCAGTTTCCGTTGGATCCGCTCGTGGATCCAACGGAGGTGGCATCGGAGGACGACGAATCGTCGCCGCAGCCGGCAAACAGGGCGATGCAGACGAGGACGGCGGAGAGAGAGCGGGGGCGCATTTCGGCGACGCTACCGTCGGTTCAGGGCCGCCCGGTACGCGCCCGGGCTCATTCTCACCACCTTCTTGAACTGTCGCGTGAAGGCACTCTGGTCGTAGTAGCCGCACTCGCCGGCGATCTGGCCGAGCGATGCATCGGTGGTCCGGAGCTGCCGGATCGCTTCCTCCAGCCGCAGCCGGAGGATCAGTTGCTTGGCGCTCAGGCCGAGAGCACGCTTGATTGCCCGATCGAGTTGGCTCACCGTCAACGCAGCCGCCTCAGCGAGGTCGGCTACGGTCAGGTGTTCCGTCGGTCGGGCTCGCACGAGTGCGACAGCCGCTGCAACCCCGGCGTTTGCGCCGGCGGAGTCGGCACTCGATCGCAGGTCGACCGACACGCTCGCGATCGCCGTTGGATCGCCGGGAGAGCCGATCGGTGTCTTACTCGTCACGTACCACCCGACCGACCCGTCCCTGCGCAGGATGAGTTCGAGCTCGTTGCGCAGCGGCTGTCCGGTGCTCAGGACTTGCGCATCCTGGCGTTCGTAAGATTCGGCCAGTTCAGCGGGGAACAACTGTGTCGCGCTCATGCCGATGACGTCGGCGGGTGACAGACGCCCGACACGATCGGCGAAGGCCTGGTTGACGGCGACGTAGTACCCGTCGGAATCCTTGACGCAGAACATCACGTGAGGCACGTCGGTCAGTAGGTCGGCCATTGCTTCGATGATGGCCGACGTGTGCACGGCTCAATCCTTGCCGACCCAACCGGCCGACCCAACCGGCCGACCCGGAGCGGTGAAGCGGCACACCCGATCTGGTACGAATCGGCCGACTTGCTCGTCGTTTCCGTGCAAGACGACCGGTGTTGGATGAAGGCATGAGCACCCTGTCCTCGCCGGCGCACGAACTCGACCCCGAATCGGTGATGCGGAACGTATTGATCGAGCGTGCCGTGAGCTTGGCCGAGCGACTGCTGAGCGAATCGGTGACGAACGCAACCCGATTCGAGACGGCACAGCTTCGGCGGCTGGGGAAGCTGATCGAAGATGAGCGTGGGCGCGAGCTCGTGCAGATGCTGACAGACGATGTGCTGCGGATACACAGCAGCGCGCGGGCGGCTCGGCGGTTTCGCGATGTGGTCGCAACGGTGGGCATTCCGAGTTCGCTCGGACGGCTCGACGCGTTGATGCTGAGAGTCGGTGCGCGGTTTGCGCCGATTGCCCCGCGCCTGCTGATGCCGTTGGTGAGCAGACGGATCCGCAACGAGACCCGCGGGGTGGTGCTGTCCTCGCAGGATCCCGCGTTCGCCGAGCACGTCCGTCTGCGTTCGGAGCAAGGCGTCCGCCTGAACGTCAACGTGCTCGGCGAGGCGATCCTGTCCGATGCAGAAGCAGCTGCGCGACTCGCAGCGGTGCGATCCCGTTTGGCTCGCCCCGACGTCGACTACATCTCGGTCAAGATCACCGCGGTGTGCGCCAATCTCGATCCGCTCGCCTTCGACGACGGTGTGGCGCGCGCAAGTTCATGCTTGAGGGACCTCTATCGAGATGCCCTCGTCGCATCGCCGTCGAAGTTCGTCAACCTCGACATGGAGGAGTTCAAGGACCTCGCCCTGACCGTCGCGTCGTTCACGACGGTGCTCGACGAGCCGGAGTTCGAGGCGATGGATGCGGGAATCGTGCTCCAGGCATACCTACCCGACTCGCACGCCGCGCTCGAGCTGCTGGGGGCATGGGCCGCAGCGCGCCACGCGAGGGCCGGCGGACGGATCAAGATCAGGTTGGTCAAGGGCGCCAACCTCGCGATGGAGCTGGTCGACGCAGAGATTCACGGCTGGCGACAGGCTCCGTACGTCACCAAGGCCGATGTCGACGCGAGCTACAAGCGAATGCTCGAATCCGCCCTGCGTCCGGAGTGGTCCGATTGCGTCCGCGTCGGCGTCGCAAGCCACAACCTGTTCGACATCGCGTGGGCCCTCGTACTGCGCGAAGGATTGACGAACCCAACTCAGATCGATCTCGAGATGCTCGAAGGAATGGCGCCAGCACAGGCCCGAGCGGTCAACGCTGCAGCGCACGGTCTGCTGCTCTACGCGCCGGTCGTAGCCCCGGACGACGTCGATTCCAGCATTGCGTACCTGTCGCGGCGGTTGGACGAGAACACGTCGCCCGACAACTTCCTACGCGCTCTGTTCACGTTGCGGCCCGGGACTCGGGAGTTCGCCGATCAGGCCGAACGATTCAGAACGAGCGTCTCCCGGGCACGCGAGTTGCCGACGTCGAGTCACCGAGGAGCGTCGGCCGAGGCGCGGTTCAGCGGTCGTTTCGTCAACGAGCCTGACTCCGACTTCACGGTCGCCGCTGTCCGTGGCGCCCTTGTGACCACAGCCGATCAACAGCCCGTGCCGCTGACAACCACGATCACCGGGCGTGGACCGGGTGGGCCGGGAATCGACACAGCCGGAATCGACAAAGCCGGAATCGACACAGCCGGAATTGACCCAGCCGGAATTGACACGGCCGGAATTGACACGGTCATGGCGACTGCGCAGGGCGCTGCAGCCAGGTGGGCCGAGGCATCGGCGGGTGATCGTCGCCGTCTGCTCGACGCCGTTGCCCAGAACATGGCACGCCATCGCAACGCAACACTCGCCGTGATGGCCGACGAAGCCGGCAAAACCGTCCGCGAAGGTGACCCCGAGATCAGCGAAGCGATCGACTTCGCCCGCTATTACGCGTCAACGGGCCGCGAGGTCGTGGACCTGTTGACCGAGTACGGGTTGTCTGTTCGTCCCGTCGGTGTCGTTCTCGTCGTTGCTCCGTGGAACTTTCCATATGCGATCCCTGCCGGTGGAGTGTGTGCTGCGCTCGCGGCCGGCAACGCTGTGATCCTCAAGCCGGCGCCTGAGACGCGTCGCACAGCGTGGGCGCTCGTGAACCAACTGTGGGAGGCGGGTGTGCATCGGGACCTGCTGCAGTTCGTCGCATGCGAAGACAACGAAGTCGGACGGCATCTGGTCACCCACCCTGCCATCGGAACGGTTGTCCTGACCGGGTCGTTCGATACGGCTGCGATGTTCACCCGTTGGAAGCCCGACGTACGGCTCCTGGCCGAGACGAGCGGGAAGAACGCGCTCGTGATCACCGCCGCAGCCGACATCGACGGCGCGATCCGCGATCT